>CAZCER010000054.1:768-14008 GCA_964497385.1 uncultured Armatimonadia bacterium
CGTACTCCGGCGCCGTTTCCTCGGCCGCGGAGGAAGACTCCGTCAGCATCCCGCCGGGCCCCTCGCCGGGGGCGTACTCCGGCGCCGTTTCCTCGGCCGCGGAGGAAGACTCCGTCAGCATCCCGCCCGGGCCCTCGCCGGGGGCGTACTCCGGCGCCGCTTCCTCGGGAGGCGCCACCGGCTCCGGCGACTCCACCGCAACCACGACCTCACGATCGTAGACAATCGACCAGTCGAGCTTCTCCGCTCGGAAGGGACCGACGAGCAGTCCCGCAACGGCGACCGCGAGGCCCGCGGCGGCGTAAGGCCAGCGCGCTCCCCGCGAAGGCGCCGAGAGGAAGCCCGCCGCGACGAGGCCCAGCGTGAGCGCAAGGAACGGGCCGGGCACGGTCACGGAGGCGGCCCCGGCCACGGCCAACACCGTAAGCGCCACCCCGACGCCCGGCCGACGCAGTCCGACGGCGAGCGCCAGCGCCACGGGCAGCACCATCGCCATATGGACGCCGTAGACCGTGCGGGACCCGAAGAGTCCGACCACCTTGGCCGGGTCTATCTCCCGCTCCTCAAGTTCGCGATGCCACGTCCCGAAGAGCCAGTCCGGACCGCCGCCGGCCTGCGCCAGGGCGCCCTGCGCCAGACCGATGACCACGGTGACCGCCGTGACGGCAAGGAGCGCCCAGACGGCGCGGCGGCGGGCGTCCTCGGTCCTGAGGGCGTTCAGGAAGACGAGAGGAGCGGCGACGAAGAAGCCGGCCCACTGGACGAGTTCCTTCGCCGTCGACACGACATACTCGCGTGGAAGCGCCGGAGAGAGCCACGCGGCGCCCGACAGTCCCGCGACGGCCGCGACGAGCCACATGTGCAGCGGCGGACGCGTCAGATCGCCCCTCCGGCGAGCGAGCATCCAGCGCGCGACCAGAATGCCGGCCAGGAGCCAGATCAGGAGGTCCGCCGCGGTCAGAGATACGGTCGCCCGGCCCAGGTGGAACAGCGGGACGCCGACCTGCGTCGGGGTCAGGGCCACGATCGCCAGGGCGCACCACTCGAGGAACCGGTCGCTCCGGGGAGCCTGTGCGTTCATGCTAGCCTCCCCCCACAGATGCCGGCAGCGCCAGACGCACGGCGAGGGCCGCCGCCGCAACCAGGGACAGGCGACGGCGGCGGCTTAGGGGCTCCACCGTCAGCATGTAGGCCAGGACCGCTCCGTACTGGAGCGTCGCCGAGAGGCTCCGCAGGGCGGCTTGGAGGCCCATCGCCTCGTTCTCGGGGTCGAGTGACAGCCCCCAGTCGAGAAGCGGCCACACGACGACGGCGAAGGCGAACACCCCTCCGACCACGGCGAGCACGCACCAGGGAAGCGGCGGCCGCCGGCGCCGCCAGTCCGCGACGAGCGCGATGATGAGCCCGAGCGACGCCAGAGCGCAGAGCGAGGCCCGCAATTCCTCGCCGCGCGGCGACGGGAGCGTTAGGGGCAGCGGCACGGGCGCGCGCCAGATGAGCAACAGGCCCACGCACATCGCCGCGGCGAACCGCCCGAGCACTCCGGCCTCCGAGCGGTCCGACATGAGGAACGGGGGCAGCAGGGCGGAGAGGCCCAGCGCGAGCGCCAGGACATAGTGGGAGAGATCCGGCAGGTTGCCGCGGGACAGCGCGGCGATCGCGACCATCGCGTACACGAAGGCCTCCGCGGCCCACTCACTCGCGCGACACGGTCCGCGCGTCCGCGCGTCGCTCGCATCCGCCTCGCAGGTCACCGTCCGGCCTCCTGTCCGCGCGAACCGGGGAGGTCCGCGCCAGCGGGCGGCATTCTAGCAGAGCCCCCGAAGGCCGGCCAGAATGCGCCAGTACGCCCCCCGAGCGCCGTTGCGGATGGCGTCGGTGAGGGGTGCGTTGTCGTTGTAGTTGTAGTCGGCGTCCTCGGTGGGCGCCCCGCCGAAGAAGAAGCGTGGGTCGTCCCCGATGCACTCGGCCAGGAACCCCTCGGCGTCGCCGCCAAGGCTTGGCTCCACGTAGTAGACAGGTCGAAGCAGGTCGTCGTTTCCCACGACCTCGCCGCGGACGCCCGGAGCCTCAGCCATCGCCCGATCGCCGAGCGCCTGGCGCGCAAGGCGGGTTCCCGCGTAGAGCCGGACGCCGTAGGAGACGCCTGCGCACGTGGGCTCGACTCGGCGCACGAACTCGATGGTGCGCCGGAGGCTTTCCCGCGTCTCGCCCGGCCCCCCGAGCAGAAGGTCGAGCATGACGGCGACGCCCTCGGCCTTGCACGCGGCGACGGCTTGCTCGATGTCGGCGGGGGTGTGGTCGCGGCCAAGACGGCGGAGCATCCCCTCATCCGCGGAATCCACCCCGAAGTTCATCCCCGCGCATCCGGCCTTCCGGCACGCCCGGGCCGCCGATCCGTCGAACCCGAGCGGCGTGGCGTACGCGTACCAGCGGACCCGCTCGCCCAGCCGCCCCTCCGTCAAGGCCGAACAGACGGCGGCGAGGTGCTCCGGCGGGATGTTCACCTCCGCGTCGCAGAAGTGCAGGTGATCGATGCCGCGCTCCACCAGGAGCCGGATCTCCTCGGCCACCACCGAAGGCGGGCGTGGACGCACGGTCGCGCCCTTCGAGAGCGGATCGGCGCAGTAGACGCACCGCTTGGGGCAGCCGCGCCTCGTCTCGACGCCGAGTTGTCCGCCCTCACGGAAGTAGCGTTCCGCGTCGACGTACTCCCACCGGAGAGCCGGGATCGGCCCCAGATCGGCCGCAGCGGGGGGCGGCGGGGCGTCTCCGGTCCTCATGAGGCCGGGTATCGCGTCCACCGACAGACCCCGCTCCAGCGCCGCAGCCAGGGCGGGGAGGCTCTCCTCGCCGTCGCCGACCACGCCGTAGTCCGCGCCGGTGTGGCGCATCATGCCCCGCGCCGTGGCGCTGAAACCCGCGCCCCCGAGGACGACGGGCTTTCCCGTCGCCGCGCGCGCCTCGCCGACCAGATCCCGGAACAGATCGCAGAACGCCTCTCCACTCGCCATGTAGCAGTCGTCGGAGTTTCGAAGCGTCAGAGCCACAAGATCCGGAGCGACCGCCTCAAGCCCCCGGCGGAGGTCCTCCTCGAGGTCCCCGGCGAAGCAGAGGTCCATGACGGACGGCTCGTGACCGGCGCGAGCAAGGGCCGCCGCGACATACTCCACGGCCAGCGGCGCGACCGCCGGACGCAGCCTATTGGGGTTGACGATGCTGACTCTCATGGCTGCGGAGCCCTTTCACGGCGAGCCGCGAACGGCGGTTGGCCGCCTTGACAGCCCGCCTAGCGAATGGATACGCTCCGACGCTGAAGCCCGGAGGATCGGATGAAAGGGTCGCACGCTGCCGCAGGGCAGGAGAAGACTTCGCTCGTACTCCCTACGACAGGTGGGCGCCCTCCCGCGGAGCGCGGACTCGTTCCGTACACCGGCGTCCAGGTGCTCCTGGATGTTATCACACTCATCGTGTGCTGGCGCGTCACGGCCGGGGCCCTGGCCGACCACACCCTTGGCGAGTGGTCCGAGCACCTCAGTTGGATTGGCGACTGGATCGTACACGCCCTCGCGTGGCTGGCCGCGCTCGGAACGATGGAGATGTACGATCCGCGGCGGTGGCGCTGGGTGGCCCCGACGTTCGGCCGCATGGTCGGCGCCTTGGCGCTCTCCACCATCGCGGCGTTCGGCCTGCTGGAACTGGTGACGAACATCCCCGACCACGTGCGGGCCACGCTCCTCGAGAGCGCGGCGCTCTTCGCCGTCGTGGGCACGCTGGCGCGGTTGGCGCTCTACCGGTTCATCCCAAGCGACGTGATCGCGCGCCGGTTCCTCCTGATCGGCGACGACCCCGGCGCTCGGGAGCTGATCTCCGCCATCGAGTCGTCGGGCGATCGGCTGCTCATTTGCGCGGGCCTGGCGCCGGTCCGAGCGGAGAGCGTTGAGGGCTACGAGAACGTCGTGAACCCCGACTTGCTGGAGGCCGAAGCGTTCGACCGCAAAGTGACGGATCTCGTGCTCTGCACCGAGGCGAACCCGCCCGATGACATCGCGCGACGGCTCAGCGTGTGCGCCGTGGCCGGGATGCGCGTGCTGTCGCTTCCCGAGACGTACGGTCAGATCACCGGAAAGGCCGCCATCTTCAGCGTCGGCGACGACGAGTGGCACTCGAGCGTCCGCTGGGTGGAGACGAACGCCTACGCGACCCGCATCAAGCGCGTGCTCGATGTGGCCTGCGCCTCTCTCATGTGCGTCGTCGCGGCGCCCGTTGTGGCGCTGACGGCTTTCCTGGTGGCTCAAGAGTCACCGGGGGGGTCGTTCTTCAAGCAGGAGCGCGTGGGGCATCGCGGCCGCGTCTTCCGGCTCTACAAGCTGCGCACCATGACCGTTCCCGACGCGAACGGCGAGCAGCGGATCACGGGGCTCGGGCGGCTTCTGCGACCGTCTCGCATCGACGAACTCCCGCAGCTTTTGCATGTGCTCAAGGGGGACATGAGCCTCATCGGCCCGCGGCCCGAGCAGCCCTACCTCGTGGAGCGGTATGTGCGCGAAGTGCCGCTCTACAACCAGCGCCACCTCGTCCGCCCCGGCATCACCGGCTGGGCCCAGGTGAACCAGTCGTACGCCGAGAGTGTGGATGACGTGGCGTCCAAAGTGCAGTACGATCTGTTCTACATCAGCAAACTCTCCTTCCGCTTGGACGTGCAGGTGCTGCTCAAAACGGTCGCCGTGATCTTGAAGAAGATGGGCGACCGCGGGGAGACGCGCGTGCCCGAGCGTTAGCCGCGGCCTACGCTGCCCGGAGATGAACGACAGCCCAGATGGAGGCTTTTGACAATGGTTGACACCGTCGGCGAGGTGCTAGAGGGCAAGACGATCCTGGTGACGGGAGGCAGCGGCACCATCGGCAGCGAGCTGGTGCGCCGTCTTCTGCCCTTCCGGCCTCGCCGCATCCGCATTCTGGGCCGTGACGAGAGCAAGCTCTTCGCGCTCCAGCAGGAACTCAAGCAGCACGACTGCATCCGCTACCTCATCGGCGACGTCCGCGACCTCAGCCGCCTTGTGCGCGCGGCCGAGGGCTGCGACGTCATCTACCACCTCGCCGCCCTGAAGCACGTGCCTCTCTGCGAGTACAACCCGTTCGAGGCCGTTCACACCAACATCGTCGGCACGCAGAACGTGATCCAAGCCGCGCTGCAGCACGACGTGGGCTGGGTCATCTACACGAGTTCCGACAAGGCGGCGAACCCCTCCAACGTCATGGGCACCTCGAAGCTCATGGCCGAGAAGCTCATCACCGCCGCCAACTACCAGAAGGGCCCGCGCCGCACCATTTTCTCCTCGATCCGCTTCGGAAACGTCGCCGGCTCCCGCGGCTCCGCCCTTCCGCTGTTCACGCGCCAGATCGAGAACGGCGGGCCCGTCACTCTCACCGACCCGCAGATGACCCGCTATCTGCTCTCCATCGATCGCGCGGTCGAACTCATCTTCGAGAGCACGGCCCTCTCCATCGGCGGTGAGATCTTCGTCATGAAGATGCCCTCCGTCGAGATGGGCCAGCTTATCGAAGTCATGATCGAGCGCCTCGCTCCCGATCCGTCGGCCATCGAGGTCCAGACCATCGGCATCCGCCCGGGTGAGAAGCTCTACGAGGACCTCATGACCGAGGAGGAGAGCCTCCGTTCCATCGAACTCCCCCACCTCTACGTCATCCTCCCTCCGGGCCAGGCGTTCGAGAAGTTCCAGTACCCCTACGGAAGCCAGAACCCCGTCACGCGCGGGCGCTACGCCTCCGACGCGATGGAACTGCTCTCCCGCGAGGAGATCGCCGAGTTCCTCGACACCTGGCAGCTCCTCTCGCCGGAGTTCGATCAGTAGCGCCTGCCCGCGCTTTCCGGAGGTCGGCCCATGGCCGCGCCCGGCGCCAGCCCCGATTGGCTCCACGTCCTGTCCAGGGAGCGCGCCTCGACGACCGATCCGGAGTTCGCGGACCACCTTGGCGCCTTGCTCGGAGTCTCGGGTCCCGCCGCGCCGGCGGGACCCGGCAACGACTTCTCGACCGAGGGATGCCCCACCCCCTGGGAGATCGAGCGCGCGCTCTACGCCTCCCTGGCGACGCCCGCCGCCGCGCGCGTCTTCGGCCCCTTGCTGGGCCGCCTCGAGGCGACCATCGCGGAGGCGCCCCCGGTCGAGCGGCTCGTTCAAGGCGTCCTCTCCCGGGACTGGCGGGAGCGCTGGGTGTCGCGCCACTGCCTCGAGAAGGCCACGGAGGGCCTCCACGGGCTCCTGCGTCTTACCGACGCACCGCACTGGGAGCGGGGGCCCCTGAGCTGGCGCTTGATCGCGATGGTGGCCGCGCAGACGGAGGCGTGGATCGCGGGGCGCCTCCGCGAGTTGCTCTGCGGCCGCTGCTACGTTCGGTGCGCGCGCCGACAGGCGCGGACGCGGAGCGGCTCCTTCTCCTACTACGGGTGCCGACGCTGCGGCGGCGCCTGGCGGATGATGACGTGGCCGGGGCCGGTGGTCGCCCTACTCGACGACCAAGCGCCCGCGGGCCATGACTTCGTCGGCTCGGAACTCTGGGTCAACTGGGTCCCCAAGGCCCGGGCGCGAGGCTACGAGGGCCAGGACGCGCCCGACTTCGACCGCGTGGTGATCCGGTCCGCGACGGAAGACGACGTGCGCCACTTCCTCGCCGACATCGCCGGCGAGCCCGACCGAGCGTTCGTGCGACGTTGCGCGGAGGCGCGGTGCACGATCGCCCCCGGCGTGGTCTTGAGCCGAAACGCGCTGAACGCGCTGCAGGCGCTCTTCGGACGCGTCCGGATCGAGCGCGCGTAGAACTCCCGGACGAGGCGAAGGTCAGCTCGGAATCCGCGCAAGAGCCACCCGCCACGCCTCCTCATGCTCCGCGTCCTTCGGAGTGGGCTCGAAGCCCAGCGAGAGGTAAAGGTTGATGGCCGCTGTGCGGAATGGCTGCGTCTCGAGCATCACCCGGCTGTACCCGGCTTCGGCCATGTACCGCATCAAGAGGATCATCACCAGCCGTCCGAGCCCCCGGCCGCGCTCCTCGGTTCGCGCCCCCACCCACTCCACGCGCGCGAGTTCGCGGTCGTTCGGGTCATCCACCCAGAAGTACGCCGTGGCGCACAGCTCGGGGGAGCCTACTCGCCGCACGAAGAACACGCCGTCCGGGCGGAACTGCACGCCGCCAGCGATTCTCTCCAGCCACTTCTCGCGGTCGAAGGGCGCGTGCTCCGGGAACGCCGCGTCAAGCAAGTCCATCCAAGCCTCGAACCGATCGTCCGAGTAGGTGACGACCTCATAGCCGTCGGGGATGGGCGGGACGGGCGGCAGGTCGCTCAGGTGCGGCCGGTCCATCCGGATCGTCAGGTTCTCGTCCACAGGTCAGTCCTCTCCGCGTCATGCGGCCGAAGGGATGCGGTCCTCCAGGGCGAAAGCGTTCGGGCCGAGAGGATCCGCAATGTCTCGTGTTCGGTCTCCGCGCCTCGGCCTCCTGGCCGCGGCCCTACTCCTTGCGCTGGGAGCGGCGTGGCCGCTGTCGGAGCCCGAGGCGCGACGCCTCCTCCTTGAGGGCCGCTACGCTCAGGCCTACGCCCAACTCCGCGGCCAGGATGACGTGAGCGGGGCCGGCGCCCGCGAGCGCTACCTCCTCGCCTGCGCGGCGTACCATTGCCTCCAACTCGGTGAGGCCGCCGCCCTCCTCGAGGGCTCCGCGCCGCTTCCCCATCCCTCGGGCTGGCTCCCGGCGGAGACGATGCGGCGGCGGATTGACTCGGTCGCTCCGCGCTTCCCCGTCGGGCGGACGGTGCGGCCGGCGGGGCGCGCGGCCATCTACCTCGTGTTCGCGCACGAGCGGGAGGGCCTTGCCGAACGACTCGCCGCGGCCGCCCCCGCCGCCCACGCGGCGGCGTCCGGAATCGCGTTCGGCTCGCATGAGCCTCCGGCCGGAGCGCCGCCCGTGGCGCTCTACGTCCTTGCGTCGAATCGCGAGGCGGCGGAGTTCTTCAGCGGACTCGGCCTCCGGGCGCCGACCGAGGGGAGCGCCGTGACCGTCGGACTCGGCGTCGTCACGTGGGAGACGCGGGACGGCGCATCCACGTTTCCGCATCCCTATCGCGCCGAGGCCACGCTTGCGCACGAGACCGTCCACGCGTTCCAGGCCCTTCTCGGCGTCGACTACGGACCTCGCTGGACGATCGAAGGCGCCGCGCAGCTCGCGGAGGACGCCGTCGATCCGAACCACGCGCTGCTTACCCGCGAGGCCGCGCTCCACCTTCTCGCGCGCGACTCCCGAGCGCCTCTGGCCGTCATCCAGACGGGCGCCGAAGCGCACTACGCGTCGTACCCCGTCTACTACCTGCTGGCCGACACCCTTCGGGCCTCGCACGGCCTGCCCGCGATGGGCGCCGCCATGGCGGAACTCAACCGCTACGACGCAAGGCCCGTGGAAGACGTGCTCGAGGATCACTTCGGCCTCACCCCGGAGGCGCTCTCCGACCTCTGCGTCGCGCGCGCCGCCTCGGACGAATGGGCCGCGGCGCGCGACCTGCGGGCGGTGCGCGCGCGCCTCGCATCGCGAGACGGCGTCCCCGCGCATGAACTGGCGGGTCTCGCGGAGCGGTGGCCCAGCGAGCCGTACCTGCGGCACTTGGCGGCGCGCGCCTACGCGGAGGAAGGCGCGGCCGTCGAGGCGGCGGCCCGGGCTCGGGACCTCATCGAGGAGGGCTATCTCGGCTCGCGCGACGGCGATCCGCGTGACCTTCTCGAGGACAAGGGGGACGCGCGGTGACAGTGCTCGAGGCGGTCGAGGGCGCCAAGCAGCGAGGCGGACGGACGCTCTCCGTCGTTGACCTGATCCAGGCGGGCACACTCGACCTCGCCGTGGCCGCGACGCTCTGCGCCCGCATCCGTGAGGGCGCTTCATTCCTCGTGGGCGCACGGCCCGGCGGCGCCGGCAAGACGACCGTCATGGCGGCGCTCATGGCGGCCCTTGGGGCAGAAGAAACCGTCCTCGCGACCGACGGCCCCGCCGCGTTCCGCGCGACGCGGAGCGGCCCGGTGTGCTGGCTCGCGCACGAGCTGAACCATGGTCCTTACTACGCCTACATCTGGGGCGACGCGGTCCGGACCTTCTTCGAGCGCTGGGAGCAGGGCGATCGCATCGTCTCGAACATGCACGCCGACACGCTGGACGAGATGCGCGCGATGCTCACGGGTCCGCCCAACCACGTCCCGCCCGAACGCTTCGCCTGCCTCGACCTGGCCGTGTTCCTGCGGGTCGCGCGGAGCCCCTGGGACGTCGAGCGAAGGGTTGCGGCCGTGCACCAGTCCCAGGGAGGAGCGCACGAGTTGCTCTATGAGTGGAGCCCCGACGCCGACCGATGGGTCGCTCGGGCCGAGCCCCTCGCCGAGAGCCGCCGCGTGCGCGCGGTGCGCGGGGTGTTGCAGGGCCTCCTCGGGGAGGGGATCCGCGACTGGGGCGAGGTCCGGAGGGCGCTGCTCAGTGTGGAGTGACACTCAGGGCGGCGGGTCCGCCCAATTGGAGGCAACGACATGACGCGGGACGAGGCCTGGAGTCTTCTTTGTGAGTTCACGAAGGGCGAGCGACTGCGGCTGCACGCGCGGGCGGTTGAGCAGGCCATGCGCGGGTACGCACGACTCAAGGGCGAAGATGAGGAAGCATGGGCCGTCGTCGGCGTGCTCCATGACTTCGACTACGAGATGCACCCGACGCTCGAGGAGCATCCGCAGAAGGGCGCCGTGATCCTGCGGGAGCGCGGCGTCGCGGAGTGGATCGTCGACGCGGTGCTCGCTCACGCCCCGCACACGGGCGTTCCGCGCGACACCGACCTCAAGCGCTGCCTCTTCGCGGTAGACGAGTTGACCGGATTCCTGATCGCCTGCGCCTTGGTTCGCCCCGACCGTTCGCTCGAGACGCTCAAGGTCTCCTCGGTGAAGAAGAAGATGAAAGACAAGTCCTTCGCCGCTGCCGTGAGTCGTGAGGAGATCGCGCAGGGGGCCGAGGAACTCGGAATCACGCTCGAGGAGCACATCGACAACGTGCGGGTCTTCCTGTTGGAGATCGAGGGGGAACTCGGGCTCGGGACTTAGCCCACGCTGTCGCGGATGCGGGAGAGTTCCGCCGGCGTGACGTCCCCGATCAGCGAGTAGACGTACCCGTCGGCCACCCAGGTGACGGCGTTCGCCTGGAACCGCTCCCAGCCCGTCTTCGGCATGTCGGCGCCTGCGGGCTGCTTGAAGAGCGAGATCAGCGACAGCCCATCGAACCACTGAAGCTGGATGCCGCCGGTCTGTCCCTGCGTCAAGACCACCGCGCCCACGAACTCGTACCCGTCAGGCATGTAGCCTGGCTCGGTGGCCGCGATGCCCGCGCTCCGCTCGGCCTGGGCGATGGAGTACGGTCCCTCGCGGGTGACGGAGTCCTCGACGATCCTCTCGCCGCGCCCGGGCCCGCGGAAGTCGGCGCCGGGCAGGCTGCGGCGGAACTCGATCCGCTCGAAGTAGGATACGTTCACACGCTGGCCCATGCCGTTCACGTTCTCGGTCCGGAGCGGAAGGCGCGTGTCCTCGTGGATGTACAGACGCCGCGAGGGGTTGCCGAACTGCTTCGGCAGGATGTCGTAGACGGAACAGCGCTCCCCGGCGATGCGGTCTTCGCCGATCGGTTCGACGGTGTAGTTCGTGAACATCTTGTCGAGCCGCTCGCTGAGGCCAAGGGTCATGCCGGGCGGCGCCTGGGTGTGAAGCCACGCCTGCTCCTGTGGGTCGTACTGCCACACGTCATTGCCGGCGGTGACCCACTCGATCCCCATGAGAGCCGTTGACGTGAAACGGATCCGAGATCGCTTCGTCGGGCCGTCCCAGCGCACATCGAGCACCGCGCGGTTCACTTCGCGATCCTCCGCGAACTCACGGATCACCTGGGTGCCGGCGTACGTGAGCCCCCACTCGGCGCCGAACGCCTCACGGACTATGCGCCGCGCGTCGACCTGACCCACGGCGCTCATCGGAAGCATCCCGGCCGGCCGCGGCAGCGCCGCCGCGGCCGACACGCACGCGGCCGCGACCGACGCACCGACGAGACTCACCACGAAGCGCGAACGCATCGGATCTCCACCTACCGCATGACCTCACGGTTGCCCTCGACGAGCGTCACCGTCCAGGCGGCCTTGTCCGCGACCGCATAGCGCGACGCGACGCGGGCGTGCTCCCGCGCGACGACCTCGAAGCTCATCGGCTCCGCCGTCATCGGCGGCGTCGCCGCAAGATGATGAACGCCCGACCCCGGCCTCGGCAGATCGGGGGCCGGGCCCGTGTCCACGAGAAGCACGAGCGCCAGCACGACCGCGGTGGCCGCGGCGCCGACTCCGGCCCAGTAGAACCACACGGGGTGCTTGGCATGGGGCGGCGCGGGGATCGCGCTCACGACCTCGCGGGCCACCGAGCGCCGGAGCGCCGGAGCCGGCGCGGCGGACAAAAGCCCGCTCAGGCGCGCGTGCGCTTCGGCGGTCTGACGCCAGTTCGGGTAGGCGGCGAGATCGGCTTCCAGGCGCTCCCGCTCGGGGCTCCCGGGCGCGGCCTCCACCCAATCGGCGATAAGTTGTTCCAGTCTGATGCTCTTCACGTCACTCACGACCCTCAACGTAAGACGCCAGAACCCTCCGCAGCCGTTCCCTGGCTCGGAAGATGCGTGACTTGACGGTGCCTGGCGACACGCCGACCACCTCGGCTATCTCTTCGATCGACATTCCCTCATACTCACGCAAAAGGATCACAGTTCGAAGCTTCGGCGAGAGCCGTTGCACGGCCTCCGCGATCCGCCCCGCAAGCTCCGAGCGCTCGGCCTCGTCCGCGGGGGACGCCGCCGTGTCCGGAAACTCGCGCTCCACCTCACCGCTTCCCGTACTAACCGGCTCATCGAGGGAGTCGATGCGTATGTGCTTCTTACGGCGAAGGTGATCAATGCTGCGGTTGATGGCGATCCGGCAGATCCAACTCGAGAACTTGCTGTTCCCGCGAAAGCGCTGGATCGAGCGGAACGCCTTGTAGAACACCTCCCGGGTGATGTCCCGGGCCTCCTCCTCCTCGCCGATGTACTGGTACACGATCCCGAAGACGCGGCCCTCGTGCCTCTCGATGAGTCGCGCGTACGCGTCGAGGTCTCCGGACTGCGACAGCACAAGCAAGTCCTCATCCGGGTCGGCCTGCAACGCAGGACCGCCGCTTGTGTTCGCATCTGGAAGTAGGACGAGGGGCAGCAAACGGGGTTCCCCTATTGGAATCTTTTCGTTTCGGGCCTTCCGGGCGCCGCAACGGCGGGATTGTACCGGCCCCCGACCCGCGCGGTCAAAGCGTCCGCGCCGCACCCGACGCGCTACGGGGCGGGCGAGGCCTCGTCGCGGCGCACCCGCACCGCCGACACGAAGAGGCGCGTCTCCGGCGAGGTGATCCGGAAGTCGCCCCCATTGCAGCGCTTCGCGAAGCGCGCGTCCGGAATGCGGAACGTGGCCGTTCGCCACTCGCCCGACCCCGTCAGAAGCTGCGGCTCCGTCGCCTTGAACGCCCCCGGACGGTCGGGCACGACGAGAACCTGGTCGTCCGTCGAGTCATACTCCAGGAAGAACGGCGTGTCGCCCCCGTCGAAGTAGTCCACCTCGACGACGATCTCGGCGTGCAGCCCTCCCGACGCGATGCCGTCGTCCACGCCGAAGAGCAGGTACATGCCCTCCATGCGCCGGCACGCGCGCCCCTCGTGCTCCACCGGGGTCGTCCCGCAGTCGTCGCCGTCCCACTGGCTGACGTACCGCGATGCGTTCGGGTCTCCGAGGACGACCTCTCCCTCACGGACGATCGACTCGGCGTTCAGGCCGATCGCGACCGAGCCGGCGGAGCGGTTCTCGATCCGGGCCTCCCCGGCGAACCGACAACCCGTGATCGTCGCCGCGAGAAGCCCCTCGCCCAGGAGGACGTGCGGCGCGGCCTTCGCGAAGTTCGAGCCCTGCACAATGAGCTGCCCCGCAAGCGCCTCGAGCGCGGGCCGCTCCTCGCCCCGCGAGGCCCACTCCCGGAGGTTGCAGCCTGTGAGCGTCACCGTGCCCCTGCCCTCCGCGCGCAGGATCTGTTGGCTCGGGCCCCAGAACGCGCAGTTCTGGAGGCTCACATCGCCCGCGCAGGTCTCCCTGACGACCACCGAGATC
>CAZCER010000055.1:0-13660 GCA_964497385.1 uncultured Armatimonadia bacterium
CCCCGCCGCCCTCGAAACGAAGAGGCATGATGAACGCGAAGGTGCCGTAGCGCGAGCGTGAGCGCGCGCGTGAGACCGAGAACGCGATGCGGTCGGCCTGGACGTGGGCAAGGGCCGGAACGCGGGCGGCGATGTCCCGCACGAGGCGCCGCATCGCGGGGTTCAGCTCGAGCCCGTCCGGTCTCGGCTCGGGGGCGAACGGCGTCGGCCCCGGCGCGCGACGCGCCTCCGGGGGGCAGGGCACGGCCTCGGGCGCGACGGTGGGAGGCAGCCCCAAATCCAGCGTGAGCTGCCGCGCCGCGCCCGGCGCGTCCGCGTCGGGCCTAGAGGAACCGTCGCACGCGCATCGCATCGTAGACTCGCTTCATGGCGATCTCGATCGCCGCCTCCGTCATGCCCATCTGGCGCTCGGCGGCCAGGCGTTCCGCGTCCATCAACGCCCCGCGGATCCGCTCGCTGATGATCCGGAAGACCGTCTCCCGCGTGGTAAGGGTCGCGGAGAGCGACTTCGAGTACTCCTCCATGGAGGCGATGACCCCGCCCGCGTTCGCGATCATGTCCGGCAGGATCATGATCCCGCGCTCCTCGAGGACCGGCACCGCCTCGGGCACGGTCGGCATGTTCGCCGCCTCGCAGACGACCTTGCACTTCATGCGCGCCGCGCGTTCCGGCGTGACCACGTGCGCGACGGCGGCGGGCATGAAGACGTCGCATTCGATGTCGAAGAGGCCCTCCGTGTCGATCGCATGGGGGGCCGGGTATCCGAACACCGTGCCGGTCTTCTGAACGTGCTCGTAAAGCGCCTCGGCGTCGAGCCCGTGCGGATCGTGGACCCCGCCGAACGCGTCCACCACCGCCAGCGTCCGGACCCCCTTCTCGGCCAGAAAGAGCGCCGCGTAGGAGCCCACGTTCCCAAAGCCCTGCAAGGTCATCGTGCAGTCGCGCGGGTCGCGCTTGGCGCGCTCGAGCCAGTGCAGAACGCTCTCCGCGACGCCGTAGCCGGTCGCCTCGCGCCGTCCCGGCAGCCAACCATGGACCCCTTCGGGCTTCCCGGTGACGCACGCCGGATCGAGCGTCTCGTTGTAGATCATCGCCATGTGGTCGGGCGAGGTGCCCATGTCCGGCGCCGGGATGTACTCGTGACGCGTGATGACGTGCCGCATCCTGCGCGCGTACCGGGAGATGACCTCCAGCGATACGTCCTTCTCGAACGCCAAGTCGCGGATGTTCGGGTCGCGTCCGCACCGGCGGTACACCACGGGCCACTGCAGGTGGATTCCCGTCTTGCCGCCGCCGAACTCCACGTCGGTGACCGCCGTCTTCAGCGTCATCACCCGCGCGAGTTCCAGCGTCTCGTGGAGGTCCACATCGCCGGCGATGCGGATGCCGCCCTTGAAGGGGCCGCGGGCCATGTTGTGGAGACCCACAACGCCCCATACGTTGATGACCTCGTGCCCCACATCCACGGACAGGCGGATGATGCGGATCTGCGCCGGGGCCACCAATTCCGCGACTTCGGCGTCGCTCAGCCCGAGATGTCGGCCCGCCTGCTTCATCAGGATCGTGGACCGCGTCGGGGGCAGGGGGGCGTGTAAGACCCCCCCCACGGGGGAGGGGGCCTCCTTGCCGGTGATCGACTCGCTCATGCGTCTAGGCTCCCTAGCTGCCGGCCGAAGGCGCGCCGCCCGCGCTCGGACCCGCGCCGCCCGGCTTCCGCCGTCGGGAGGACCGTCGGCGTCGCCGTCGGCTTCCGGCGGCGTTCCGAGCTTCAGCGGATGGCTGGTCCGACGGCGCTCGCCTCTCCGGCTTCGGTTTCCGGTCCCCGTCCGTCGGGGCCGACGGCGCCTGAACGCCCGCGGGGGCGCTCGCCGGGCGCGCGGTCTTCCCGCGCTTTCGGCCACGGCGCCGAACGGTCGCTCTCTTCTCGCCCCGTTCGGCGTCTCCTGCGTTCTCCTGGACCGGAGCCGCCGACGCGGAGACCGGCTCCTCGGACGGCCCCTTCTCCCGCATTCGGACGGTCATGACAGGCTCGCGCCAGTTTGAGCGATCGGACCCTCCACGCGCCTCCTCCGCGCCGCGCTTGCCGCCGCGCCGTCGCTTGCGCTTGGGCTCCGCGGCGGCCGCGAGGCGCTGGCGCAGTTGAGCCAGGCGCGCCTCCTCCTCCGCGATCGCCTCCGGGTCCGGAGGCGTGCCGGGTTGACGCCCGCAGAGATGCTGGCGGAGGATCTCGACCGACTCCGGGCAAGTCTCGCAACGGTACGACGCGACCGCCCGCCACAGCTTCCTGCACCAGACCATGAGTGCGTTACCCTCTCCGAGAGGTGCATCCGACCTAACGGGGGCGCCACTGCCCTCCTACGGTCGAGTTCGTCACCCAGATGAGTTCTCCACCCGGAAGCGTCATGACGGCCAGCGCCAGCTCCTTGGTGGACGACACGCGGCTGATGTAGGCCACGGCGTCGCCGTTCGGGGCCCAGTCGCACGCCAGGATGTTCTGCGCAAGCTGGACGTACTTGGCCTGAGACCGCGAGCACAGGAACATGACCTGCGACAAGCGGCCCGTCGACCCGCGGCGACCTGTGAAGAGCATCCGGTCCCCGCCCGACGGCTCGCAGGCGAAGTCCTGCACGCCGACCGGCTCGCTCAGGCATCGCGCCGCCCCCCGCGCCGGGAATGGCGTAGAGATAGCGGGTGAGGCGCGAGTCCGGGGCCGACGCCACGGCGAGCACCTCGTCGCCGTTGGGGGTGTAGCCGGCGAGGTCGGTCAGGTCCTCTACGTCCGAAGGCATCACGAACGTCGGCTCGATGCGGGCCGTGAGGTCCTCGCCGTCGCGCCACGGAGCCGCGAAACGGTAGAGCCGGCGTCCCCCGTCGGCGCCAACCCCGGCGGCCAGGAGTTCGTCCCGGCCGGGGTGCATGGCGATGAGCTTGAGATCCACGAGGTCGGGACCGACGGCCGCGCTCGTGCCGGCCGACGGCCGCGCGATCAGAACGCCTTTGGCGCCGTCGGGCCGGACCCCCTCGAACGCGACGAGCTGGCCGTCATGCGACCACATGACGCGGCCCGTGCGGCCCTCCGAACCGGGGATCGTCGAGGAATCGCCGTTCCGGACGGCGTGGATCACAACGCCGACCGGGGTGAGCCCGGCCACTTCCTCTCCGTTGGGCGACCAGATGGCGGACTGCGCGCCCGGGATCTCGGTCTCATCCGCCCCGTCGGCGGACACGACGCGGCAGACCGCGCCTTCGGCGCCCGCGCCGCAGATCGCGAGGTGGGCGCCGCTCGGCGACCACTTGGGTCCGAACCACGTGCCCTTCCAGGAGACAAGGCCGCGGGCCTGGCCGGAATCGCGATCGGCGACCTGGACGGTCATCCCGCCGGCGTCGCGGGTCAGATAGGTGACCTCCGCGCCGTCGGGCGTCCAGCAAAACGGGAGTTCGCCGCGCGGGCCGAGCGGCGCGAGGGCCTCGGAGCCCTCCATCTTGGTGGGCGTGTTGCGGCCCGGACCTCCGACATAGAGCGCCGTGACCCCGTCGCCGTCGGTGGCGATGTAGGCCATGTAGTCCGGCAGGTTGGACGAAAACTCACTGATGAAGTGCGCCGGCGGCTTCTCCTGCGCCATGCAGGCAAGCGAGGCCAAAGCTAGCGCCAACGCGGAACAGACAGGCCGAGATACGCGCATTGCGGCAGACAGCACCTTTCAGAGCCCGACGGGAGGGCCCGTTGGATGGTTTCCTCACCAAGGACGAACGCCGACCCCGTGCGCTCCCCGCAACTTCCCTGCGCGCGGGCGCTCTGCTAACATGGTGTGCATGTTCGCAGCGGTCCGCAACATCATACTCTGTTGGCGACTGCTGTGGGATCCCAGGGTCTCCGGTTTCGCCAAACTGGTCCCGATCGCGGCGGCTCTCTACGCGGTCTCGCCCGTCGACGTCCTGATGGATTGGTCCCTCCCGGGCATCGGCGTGTTGGATGACGCTGCCGTGGTCCTCACCGCCGTGCGGGTGTTCCCGTTGCTCGCGCCGAAGCACGTCGTGGCCGACCAGATCTACTGGATGACCCACGCGGCCGAGCGACGCAAGGCGCGGAAGGAGGAGAGCCCGTGCCCCAAGCGGATCTCCTGAGCGCGACTCAAGCCCGATCGGGCTTGCTGGACGAGCCCGATCCCCTACGCCTCTTCGAGCGGCGCGATCGAGTGGCGCTCGCCGTGGAGGCCATTCGCGACTCCGCGCTGGACGTCTGGTTCGAGCCCGACGTCCTCTCGGCGCGAATGGTCGCCGCGGCGTGCCCGAGCTGCCGCGTGTTCGCGCTGTTCACGCCCTGGTGGAACACCCAGACGGGAGACGACGCCCGATGACCCCGATAGCCCTGGCTCTTGGCGCCCTGCTGCTCTCCGGCGGTTCCGGAGAACAGGCCGGCGAGACCCGCGTCGACGCCGAGGCGGCCTTGGCCGCCTCGGTCGTCGACGCGCTGATCCTGCAGTCCGATGTCGACTGGCATCGCGGCGACTACCATCGCGCCTCCAAAGGCCTCCTGGCCGCAAGCTACCTCGACGCCGCCTACATCGACGGTCAAGTGAGCGCCGCCTGGCTCGCGTGGAGCTGGGGCGCGAGCGCGGTGGCCGTCCGCATCCTCGAGCGGGTGGTCATCCTGAACCCGGACGACCCGTACGCCCTGCACGAGAGCGCCGTCCAGGCGGAGATGCAGGGAGAGGTGGATCGGGCCATCGCCTGGGAGACGCGGGCTCACGAGGCCGATCCGGAGGACGCCCTCATCGGCATAACTTTGGCGGGGTTTCTGCGCGGCCAGGAGCGCTGGGCGGAGGCGGCCGAGGTTTACAGGGACGTGCTCGAGGCGAATCCGGGCAACCATTCGGCCATCCGATATCTCGAGCGCTACGAAGCGCACGGTCATATGAGGGCGGAACCGGAGTCCGAACCGGAACCGGAGACGCCGGCCGCCGCGCCCGTGGAAGCGCCTTCGTCGCAGGTGTAGGAGCGTTCGCGCGCTTAGGGAGTTGCTTGTCATGGAGAAGGCCGTGCTCTGGTTGCGGATGCTGATCAGTCCCGTGCGGTTCTGGTTCGCCGTCGCCGCGCTGCTGGTCGTGGTCTACGGCATGTCCTACGCCTACGGCGCGTGGTACGCCTCGCTGATCGTGCAGGACGCGGTGCCCATTCGCGAGATCCGCTCGAGCGCGCGGTGGCTCGGGCAGTTCGAGTTCCGCGACCTCGGAAACGGCTTGCGCGAGCGCGACTTCCACCCGGCGCCGGACTCCGTGCGCTTCAGTCTCACCCGCGACCTGTTCGAAGAGGCGGACGTGCTCGGCGGCGGCTACAAGACGTTCGGACGCGTCCTGGCGGAACTCGGCGACGAGGAAGAGGAAGAGACCGAGGAGGAAGGCGAGGACATCAGCTACGAGGACTGGACCGCCAACCTCAGGCGCACCGGAATCCTCCTCTCCGAGCCGAATGTGGCCAACCGCACCCTCGGGGTCGCTGTGGGCGAGTACAGCGACGCCTCCGAGGCCCGAGCCAAGGTCAGCGAGTTCCTCTCGACCGGCCGGCACGCCGAGGTCGAGGAGGTTGTCGGCCGGGATGGACAGAGGCGGTACCGCGTGGTGCACGGGGCCGTCTCCTCCCAGGAAGAATTGGCGGCCCTACAGGGCGAACTCGAGTCCGCCGGCTTGATCCAGTCCGGAGGCGGAACCGGGACGACGCCCCCGAACCCCGACCCCAACGGCGGCGCGAACACCAACGGCGCGAGCGGCGCTGGCGGCGGAGGCTCCGAGACCCCGCCCGACCCGGGACCCGGGCCGGTGACCGGCGGCGGCGAGACCCCTCCGCCCGCGGACCCGCCCGCAGGCGGCGAACAGCCTCCGAGCGGCGGCGAGCCGGCCGGCGGAGGGCGCTCTCTGACGGACCTCTAGACCCGACGCGACGGTTTCTCAGACGGGTGATCGGACGTGGCGCGTCCTTTCGTCAACGAACTGCAAGAGGGCGACGCTCTATCGGGCGTGTACGCCGTCACGTCAAAGTCCCTTCGCCCCTTCCGCGACGCGGCCAAGGGCAACTTCCTCGCCCTCACCCTCACCGACCGAACCGGCTCGATCCAGGCCAAGGTCTGGGACCGCGCCGATGAGGTCGCGGAGGGCTTCGAGGAGGGCGACGTCGTCCGCGTCGAGGGCCGACTGGAGACCTATCACGGCGCGCTTCAGGGGACCGCGTCGCTCGTCACCCGACTCGCCGCCGAGGAGTACGACGCGACCGACTTCGTCCCCGAGAGCCCTTGGGACCCGCACGACATGCTGGCCTCCGTGACGCGCGCGGTCGATGAGAACGTCAAGCAGCCTCAGTTGCGAACGCTGCTGGACGCGTTCCTCGCGAACGACGACGTCACCCCCAAGCTGCTGCGCGCCCCCGCCGCGAAGTCGCGGCACCACGCTTGCATCGGCGGCCTCATCGAGCACATCGCGTCCTCCCTGGTGATCGCCTCCGGCGTCTACCGCGTCCACAAGGGATTGGACCGCGCGCTTCTCTGCGCCGGCATCGTCCTGCACGACATCGGCAAGATGCGCGAACTCGAGGTCAAGGCGACCATCGACTACACGGTCGAGGGCCGCTTGATCGGCCACATCACTCTTGGCTATGAATGGGTGACCACGCTCGCGCGCTCGATCGAGGGCTTCCCGGAGGACACGCGCCTCCAACTCGGACACATCATCCTCAGCCACCACGGCCGCACCGAGCACGGCTCTCCGATCGTCCCGATGACCCCGGAGGCCGTGGCGGTGCACTTCATCGAGAACACCGACGCGCAAGCGCATCACGCGCTGGCGCTCGTCGAGCGGGCTCGGGCCGAGGCCAAGCCGTTTACGGAGTACGACCGGCTCCTTGAGCGGTACTTCTACGCGGGCCGCCATGACGACCCGGAGGCGGACTGACGCGCATCCGCGGCGCGGAGGGCGGCAAGGGGCGGCGCTCAGCCCTCCGCGCCCCCACGTCCGCCCGGACCGCGTCGCCTCGGAACGATCGGCCGGGCGGTGGATCTTCATCTTCCCTGCAACCGGTTGCGCAGGTCATGCGTCTGAAAGGTGACGGCTGAAGGAGGAGAGACCCATGAGCAGATTCGTCTTCCGACTCGTAGTCGTAGGCATGGCTCTCGCCATCGCGGCGATTGGAGTGACCGCCGACCCGTTCGGCGCCGACGAGGAAGGCGCCCCGAAGGGCGCCTCCGTCCGCATCGCGAGCTGGACGGCCGAGGTCGTGAGCGTCGACCCGGCCGCCGGCGCGCTCACCGTGACCGCCCCCGGCGAGGGCGGGGCGCGGACCGTCCTGATCAACGACGCCTCGAGGATCTCGGGCGCAGGCCCGGGCGACTACACGGACCTTGTCGTCGGGGCCCCGATCAGCCTCGAGGGCCAGATCAGCCATGTGACGGCAAACAGCCTACGCGTAGGCGACGCCCCCGACTCAGACCTTCCCTTCCCCGGAAACCACACGATGGAGATGCGGACCTTTGGCGGCGACCTCGGTGACAACATGGTTCTCCGGTTCGAGGGGCCGCAGGGAGAGGGCGGGCCCCGCGTGGTCCTTCCGGAGCGGATGCTCCGTCTCCAGCGCCAGATGGGCCAGCCGTTCGTGGACCTCGGGTTCGCGTTCGCGAGCGACGGCGAGAAGACCGTCGGAGGGGCGTCGGTGTCGCTGGACGGCAAGATCGTGTCCCGCGATCCGCTGACGATCGAGACCGAGGAGGGCGAGCGCATCCGAGTGGACCTCGCGGGGGACGCCACGGTCACCGCGGTGCGAACCTACGCCCTCTCCGACCTATCGCCCGGTGACGCGGTCCGGATCGTGGCCGACGAGTCGGATGACGGCGTCTTCACCGCGCGAGCCGTCGACGTGAAGCGGGCGAGCGCCGCCGGGTAGACGCCGAGGCACAGGGGATCGCCCGGCGCGCACCGAAAGGAGACGGAGCCCGGCGTTCGGGCTCCGTCTCGCGTACCGGAGGTGCAGGCATGCGCGTGCTCTTGATCGGCGGACATGGGATGCTCGGCGCGGACATCGCCGAGGCCCTCGCGGGGGACGATCTGGCCACGCCGGGTTCCGGCGAAGTCGACGTCCTGAACCCCGAAGACCTGCGCGAGGAGTGCCGCCGGGTGCGCCCCGAGGTGTTGATCAGCACCGCCGCGTTCCATCGCGTCGACGACTGCGAGACCCAGGTCGAGCACGCGTTCCGACTCAACGCCGTCGCCACCCGGAACCTGGCTCTCGCCGCCCGTGAAGTCGGCGCGCGCTTCGCGTGGATCTCGACGGACTACGTCTTCTCGGGGACCGCCAGCGAGCCCTACGAGGCCGACGCGGAGGCGCTTCCGGCCAACGTCTACGGGGCCTCCAAGCTGGCCGGAGAGCACCTCATCCGCGCCACCACGCCCGACCATCTCATCCTGCGGACCAGCGGGCTCTACGGTCTGCGCAAATCGGTCGTGAAGCGCACGAACTTCGTGGACACCATACTGAGGCTCATCCGCGAGGGACGTGAGGAGATCGCCGTCGTCTCCGACCAGGTCTGCACGCCGACTTTCACGCGCGATCTGGCCAGGGCGCTCCGGAAGCTGCTCGAGACGCCGGCGCGGGGCACCTTCCACATCACGAACTCCGGAAGCTGCTCCTGGGCGGACTTCGCCGAGCGCATCGTCGAACTCACCTCCCGACCCGTGCGGATCCGTCGCATCACCTCGGCCGAGTACGGCGCCGCGGCGGCCCGGCCGCCCTACTCCGTCTTGGGGCACGGCGCCCTCAACGCGGCGGGAGTGCCCTCCCCGCGCGACTGGACCGAAGCGCTGCCCGAGTTCCTGAAGGAGCGCTTTCGCGAGGCCCCGCTGTAGCCGGCGGCTTGCTCCGCCCGCGAGCCGGTGCTACCATCCCGTCACACGCGGCGCCCCCGCTCTGAAGCCTGCGCGACGGCGCCGTCCCCGACAAGGACGCCCTCATGCTCTTCGACTCCACCGTCATGCGCTGCTGCCTCGACGAGATCGCGAACCTGGCCACAGGCGCGACCATCCGCGACGTGCACCAGCCGCGCAGGCTCGAACTCGCGCTCGAGATCGACCGCGAGCCCTCGTTCCTCGTCCTCTCGGCGGAAGCGGAATGGGCCCGCGTCCATCTCACCGCCGACGCCCCGGCTCCGGCCGAGCGGAGTTACCCCCTGCTTGCCTTCGCCCGCAAGCACTTGCGCGGCGCGCGAATCGTCGGCGTCGCGCAGGTGGGCTTCGACCGCATCGCGCGCCTCCGGGTGGACGCGCGCAACGCCTCGCTTCTCGACCCCGTGCACACGGTGCTGATCGAGACGATGGGCAAGCACTCGAACATCATGCTCCTCAACAACGTCGACACCGTGCTCGAGGCCGCCAAGCACGTCACGGCCGACCTGTCGCGGCTCCGCACGGTTCTCCCCCATCAGAACTACGAACCGCCCCCCACCCACGCCGGAGCCGATCCCCTCGCGCTGGACGCCGAGGGGCTGCGCTCAGCGCTGGAGCGGGAGCCCGATTCGCCGGTGTCGCGCGCGCTCTCGAGGTCGCTGCAGGGCATGAGTCGGGCGCTCGTGGACGCGGTGCTGCACCGCGCGGGCGTGACGGGAGACGCGATCTGGAGCGAGCTTCCGTCGGCGGCGGCCGAACGCGTCCTGGAGGCGCTGCGCGCGCTCCTCACGACGATCCGCGAATCGCGCTGGGATCCGGTCTCCTTCCGCGACGGCCGCGGGCCCGTCGCCTACGCCTTTCCCCTGCCTCATCTGGAGCCGGAGGGCGGATTCGCGCCCGCGCCGCTCCTGGGCCAGGCCCTCGCGGAGAGCGTTCGGGAGGCGCGGGACCGCGGACGCCTTCAGGCCGCGCGCGCGGCGGTCGGGAGCGCGATCCGTCCGGTCGTCCGCCGCATCGAGAGTCGACTCGAGGACCTCGCCGCCCAGGCCTCGCCGGAGGCCGCCGCCGTCGCGCGCCGCTCCGCCGAGGCCCTCATCGCCGCCCTGCACACCGTCAAGCCGGGCTCGGCGACGGCGCGCGTGCCCGACCTCTACGGGGCCGAAGGCGACGTCTTGGAGGTCCGCCTCGATCCGAAGCGCACTCCGGCTGACAACGCCAACCGCCTCTTCGATCGGGCGCGTCGCCTGGAGGAAGGCGCCCGTCGCGCGCCGGCCCTCGCCGCCGCCGCGCGCGCCGACCTGCTCGCGCTCGAGGCGCTGCTCGAGCGGGCCGAGGCCGCCACCAACGACGCCGAACTCCTGGCCATCCGGCGAGAGGCCGAGCGCTTCGGCGTCAGGCCGGGGCGAGCGGCGGAGGCGGGGCGCAAAGAGGGCGCGCCGGAGTTCCCGTCGCGGGTCTCGTCGGACGGGTATGAGATCGTGTACGCGCGGAACTCCGAAGAGAGCGACAGCCTGCTTCGCTTCGTGGCCGTCTCGGACGACTGGTGGCTCCATGCCCGCGACCATCGCGGGGGGCACGTCATCGTCCGCACGGCGAAGAGGCCGGAGTCCGTTCCGAAACGGACCCTCATGGAGGCCGCGCGGCTGGCCGCCTTTCTCTCCAAAGCGCGACACTCGGCCCTCGTGCCCGTCGACTACACCCTTCGCAAGTACGTGCGAAAGGCGCGGAAGGGTCCGGCCGGGCTGCACCTGTTCGAGCGCGAGAAGACCCTGATGGTCGAGCCCCTGCGCGATGCGGACCAGCCGTTCGAGTAGCGGCGCTCCGGCGCGGCGTTCTACTCCTCCGCGGGAGCGCGCTCCTTGCGCACGTAGTTCAGCTTGAGGTCGCTCACCAGGTTGTTCAGGTCTCGCTTGGCCCGGTCGTCGAGCTTCGGCGCGATCAGCCCAACCAGGAACTCCACGGCGTCGACGGCGCGTCGCGCCTCGGGCAGGTCGGCCTCCACCTCGCCGGTGCGCGCCGACGGGCGAAGCCCGAGATGCTCCCAAGCCAGGCGCTGCATGTGCCCGAGCGCGATCTCCGCGGCCACGTCGACGGAGGGCGGGACCATCATGTCGAGGATCTCCGCCGGGATCGCGGCCTCCTCGTGATTGGCGCTGTCCGCGCCCGTCTCGTCGGCCGGCTCGGCCTGCTCCTTCGCTTTGGCGCGACGATCCACGACCTCGTAGTCGCGCTCCTCTTCCGTCTGGCGCTCTTCGTCCATCGTCCACCTCCGGGAATCGGCGGTTCCGATCATCCGAAAGGAGCATAGCAAAGGCCGGGGCAGGCGCTCAAGTCCGCTCGGCTATCGTCGAACCCGGTGCCGGTAGCGGTCGCCCTCCTCCCAGGCGGCGACCTTGCCCACGGCGCTGAAGAGGAGCGGGGCGCACAGACCGGAGACAAGCGCCTTCCCGCCCAGGTCTCCGAGCCAGCCGCCGATGTCCGGTCCGGGCATGAAGAGGAACAGAAAGGCGTCCGCCGCGGCGACGCCGAGCGCCACGGCCGCCATCTGCACGAAGACATTGGTGTGGTACAGCCGCGCGCCCGCGACGCCGGCGAGGGCGCCGGTCGCCGCGCGCGACAGGATCACGCCGGCCAGCCCCACATGACCGACCTGGCTGACGCAGATGAGTCCCGCGACGAGGCCTGTCAACATAGCCTCGAACGGGCCCAGGAACATGCCGGCGACGACCAGCGACGCGACGGCGATGTCGGGGAAGACTCCGCCGACGCTCAAGCATCCCGACACCGCGGGCTGCGCGATCGCGGACGCGACGACGAGGAGAATGGCTGCGAGAGCGGTCAGAAGGCCCAAGCGAACATCCTCCTCTCACCCCTCGGTCTTCTCGGGAAACCCCGCCGACTCCGTGTGCGGCTGAACGATCAGGACGTCTACCAGACTCGACGGGTCGGCGAGCGAGCGCAGGTGCACGACGCGCCAGCCGAGGGCCTTCTCCGCGCCTTCGAACGCCTCGCTTGCGTTCGCCGGCGAGGCGGCGTCGGGCGTCGCGTAGGCGACCCACGTGACGACGCCGACGCGGATGTCGGCGGGAGGGCCCTCGAGCGACGGAGCGACGACCAGCACGTCGCCCTCGCGGACGTCCACCGAGAGCGGCACGGCGTCGACGCGCATGCCGTCGACGCCGTCGCCGCGCACCGTTCCGAGATAGTGGCCCGACCGCAGGCACCGCGCCGAGACCGCGAAAGCCCGATCGGTCGAGAGATAGGCGACGGACGTGGCGCGGTTGACGCGCTCGACCTGACCGACGAGATCGGCGCCAACGACGACCCCCATGCCGTGGCGCAAGCCGTTCTTCGCGCCCACGTTCAGCATCGCGAGCCGGCGTCGACCGGTGGGATCCGCCCCGATGACCGTGGCCGGAGTCGCGTCTTCGAGGCGCGAGCGCAGCGTCTCGCTTGCCGCCCGTACCCCGCTGTCGCCCGCGGAGTACTCGGCCAGGTACTCGCGCATGGCAGTGGCCACCCGCATGCGGTCCTCGGCGCGGACTTGGAGTTCGCCGGCTTCGTTGCGCAGAGCCCGCGGGTGAAAGACGGCCCCAAGGAGTTCGCGCATGCCGCGCGCCGCGCGGTACGAAGCGCGCTCACTCGGCCCGAGCACGGCCGCGATGAGGCGTTCGGGGAGCACCGTCGGGCGGCCCTTCGCCTCCACGGCCAACACGCTCGCGCGGCTGAGGTAGAACGCGAGCGCGAGGACGACCGTGGCGAGCACGGCCAGCCGTCGTCGCGCCTGCTGTTCAGGAGCTTGCATCGTACGGACCTATCCACCGTAGGCGAGCAGTACTTCGCGGAGCGAGAACCAGTCCACATAGGCGCGCACCTGCGCGCTGGCCGGGCCCGCGCCCTCCCCGATCGTGGGATGGCCGATGACCTGCCCGACGCCGATGCCCGGGGGGTAGATCGCCCCGACCCCGGACGTCACGACGCGCGCTCCGGGCACGGCCGGCGGCCCCTCGAGGTAGGAGAGAAGAAGCGAGTCGTCCGGCTGCCCCCCGCGGACCGCCCCGACGGTCCGCGGAGCGGGTTGGTCCGGCGTCGCGGCGTCCTCGTCGGCCGCGTCGGCGGGCTCGGGCGCGTCGACGACCTCCACGGGCACCCCGCAGAGAGGGTCGGTGAGAAGGACCACCTCGCACGCGTCCTCCGCGATCCGGCCCACGCGCCCCACGAGGCCGCGAAAGTCCATCGCGATGGTCCCTTCGGCGACGCCGTGGCGCCGGCCCGCCGAGACCCAGAGGCGCTGCTCCTCATCGGTCATCGAGACATCGATCACGGACGCCGCCATGCACCAGTAGCCCGTCTCCTCCAGTTCGCGCTGCTTCGCCGCCAGCCGGCGCTGCTCGACCTGCAGCAGGAAGTCCATCCGAGCGTAGTGGTACTCGGCCTCGGCCTCGCGAAGAGCCGCGCGCGCCCGATCGCGCTCATCCATGAGCTGCGTCGGGATCCCGAGCACGCCGGCGGGCGCCGCGCGCCGACCGGCCGGCGGACCCGGAGCGCGCCCCGCGCCGGCGAGGACAAGCAGGCCGGTCAGCGCGAGGCTCAACGCCAGAGCCGCGTTTCTCATGCGGCGCCGCCTTGTGGCTCGCTGCCCAACGCGTGCACCTCGTAGTACTCCATCCCGACGTAGATCACGCCATCGACCACGGCCGGAGACGACACGATCGAGTAGGAGGTGTCGATCCGGAAGA
>CAZCER010000056.1:0-5879 GCA_964497385.1 uncultured Armatimonadia bacterium
GCGCCGGCGCTGCTGGGACTGGCCATCGCGCTCGGAACCTTGGCCGGCGGCGTCGCGTTCGCATCCCGCGTCAGGAAGAGGGCCGGCGCGGAACATTGACAGTCGCCGTGCGTCCTTGGTACAGTTGCTCGAAGGTGGAGTTGATGCGTTCGTGACGCTCTGGCAGCTTCTACAAGAGATTAGCCGCCGCATGCGCCCCATTCCGGCCGTGATTCCGGTTCGGGAGCGCGAGAGCGTGGGTCGCGCCAGGAGACGCTAGACTCCTCACCCAGCCACACACTCGCGGAGCCCGCCGGATAGCCGGCGGGCTCTTTTCGTTTGCGATGCGGCTCTGGCGGCGTCGGGCGCTCCTCACGCGCCCGCAACCCACACCAAGGAGGTGCGATCGGCATGGCCTGGTACGAAAGCTTCTTCGATGAGGACTACCTTTGCGAGTACGCGGCTCTTCTCACTCCGGAGCGAACCGAGAACGAGGTGGAGGCGGTCATTGGCCTCGTCGGCCCGCCGCCTCTGCGGATCCTCGACCTCTGTTGCGGGCACGGGCGACATGCGATCGAACTCGCCGCTCGCGGCTACGAAGTCTGCGGCCAGGACCTGAGCGCGGTCTTCCTCGCCAAGGCGGAGGCGGACGCCCAGGCGCGAGGCGCACAAATGGAACTCCGGCGCGGGGACATGCGCCGCATCGAGCACGAGCCCCCGTTCGACGCGGTCCTCAATCTGTTCACCGCGTTCGGCTACTTCGACGATGACGCCCAGGAGATGCGGGTCCTGCGAGAGGTTCACCGGGTTCTCCGGCCGGGCGGGGTCTTCGTCCTGGATGTCGTGAACAGGGACGCCATCATGCGGAAGTTCCTGCCCAAGTCCTGGGACCGGCTTGAGGACGGAAGCTGGCTGCTCTGCGAGCGCGTCTTCGACCCCGTCCGAGGCGCGTGCACCGATCACCGTACTCGGGTCATGCCGGACGGGAGCACTCGGGAGCGTGAGACGGTGTGCCGCCTCTTCACGCCCACGGAGCTGCGCCGGATGCTCCGAGAGGCGGGACTCGAGCCCACCGTCGTCCAGGGCGGCCTCGGCGGCGGCGAGATCACCATGGACTCGAGCCGAACCACGCTCGTGGCCCGCAAGCCCTAGCGACGCGAATCCGAGGGCGGATGCTCCGCAGGGGATGTCCGCCCTCGCTGTCCGCTAGGCCAGCGTTTTGCGGAACAGCGTGAAGTCCCGCGTCCGACGGAAACCAAGTCGTTCGTACAGCCGCGCCGCGCGCTCTCCGGTCCAGACCACCCAAGCGCAGTGCTCGCCGCGCCGCTTCATCGTCTCGAGCGAGCGCGCGAGCAGCGCGGTCCCGACGCCTCCGCCGCGCGCCTCCTCCGACACTCCGAACGGACCGAAGTGCGAGCCCTCAAACTGGCAATAGCCGACGATGCGCTCCCCCTTCACCGCCACCACGACGTCCGACAGGGGGGAGCCCTCCATCAGGATCTGCCTGGCGTGCCGCGACCAGTCCGGTGGGGCGTCCGCTCGCAGGAACCGGAAGAACTCCGGCACAAGCCCCGAGGTCAGCGGTTGCACGGTGATGCCAGCCGCCTCGGCCGCCGCTTCAGTCTCCTTTGCCAGGACAAGCGGGTCCCGCTCGATCAGGCACGCATCCATCCCAAGGCCGACGTCGACGCGCTCGTAACCCCGCCGGACCAGGAACTCGCCGGCTCGCGGATAGGCTTTCTCGTCCACCCCGGGCACGAAGTAGTTCGGAATGTACGGGGCGATCCGCACGCTCGTCTTGCCGCACGACCGCAGGTGGTCCTCCGCGGCCTGGAAGAGCGCCTTGCCGGCGCCCGCCCCCACCGAGCGCTCGCGCACGCCGAACGCCGTGATGTACCCGCTCAGGTCCTCCAACGGCGCGTGCTCGATCGGCACGTGACGGGTCAGCGCAAGGCAGAAGCCCACCAACTCCTCCCCCTCGACCGCGAAGAAAAGCCCCTCGCTCCGGAAGTTCGGGTCGAGGTACACCTTGCGGAGCAGCGTCCGCTCATCGACGGGATCGAAACGGAGAGTCGCGTTCCAGAGTTCCGCGAGCTGCTCGGTGGTCTCGTTCGTGTGCGTCCGGACGATCATCCCGATTCCCTCTTCTCCGTGGGCAGGTCCGCCGCGGGGTTCTCTCAAGCGGTGAGGCCCGCCTGCCGATACTGCAGGTTTGCCTTCGCCCCGCTCGCCTCACATCGGCCTCCGGAAGCGGCCGATTCCGCGCCGATTCCTCAACCGTTTCCGACCTTCGGCCGATAGTCGAGGTGCAGCCGGAGGTAGTGGGCCGAGACCGCGCAAGCGACCGAGGCCCCGCCGCAGACGGAGACCCGCCCCACCAGGCGGGATGCGGCGCCCCCGGACCGCAGGGCCCCACACGGACAGGGACGGGCCGAACTGCATCCCGGCGTGCGCCGGGATGCGGGCGCTCCAGGAGGGCTGGCGCCATGAGCATTCGCATCAACAACAACATCGCCGCACTGAACTCACTCCGACACTTGGGCATCAGCACGGACCATCTCAGCGCCTCGATCGAGCGCCTCTCGTCAGGCCTTCGCATCAACAGCGCGAGCGACGATCCGGCTGGCCTAACCATCAGCGAGAAGCTCCGCTCTCAGGTCGAGGGCGTCCAGCGAGCCTCGCTCAACGCCCAGGACGGCGTCTCGCTCCTCCAGGTCGCCGAGGGCGCGCTCTCCGAGGTCCACACGCTGCTGCACCGCGTGCGTGAACTCGCCGTCCAGGCCTCCAACGGCGTCTACACGCAGAATGACCGTCTGGAGATCCAGAGCGAGATCGACCAGCTCATTGAGGAACTCGACCGCGTCTCCACCACTACGGAGTTCAACACGCGAAACCTGCTCGATGGCTCCGCCACCGGGATAGCGAGCACCGACTCCACCAATCTCGAGGTCGTCTTCCGCGACACCCCCCTCGAGGGCAACTACGAGATCGAGATGAAGAACACCCCGGGGCAGGCGCATGTCCTCAAGTCGGACATCTTCGCTCTCGCCGACGGCATGACGCGCGGCCGCGCCACGGACATCCAGGAGAACATCCTCGCCGCCCCACCCGGCCTGAGCCAGGCCGATTTCACCAACTTCACCGCTCTCGACTTCACCGAGATCGAGAACGGCGCCACGGGCAACGGCTTGCACGACTTCCAGGTCGAAGTCGCGGCCGCGGCCGTCGACGAGGTCTCCGTCATTGACCACCACTACCACTCGGCGGGCGGCAAGGCCGGCTTCGTCATCACCACGGGCTTCCCCCTCGCGGCCGGGGAGACGGGCTACTACCAGATCGAGATCGTGGACGTCGAAGGCGACGCCGTGCTGGAGGCCAATGACGAGGAGGTCACCGTTCAGGTCTCGCGCTACGACGCCTACGGCGAACTCCTCGAGACCGACCAGGTGACGGACACCAAGACCAACCTCACCGCCGGCGGCCTCGGCTGGTTCGCCGGACTCGCCGGAGGGCCCACGGCCGTCGAACTCAGCGTCCAGCTCGCCCAGGTGGGCGATCGTCTCGAGGAAGGCGACAAGTGGCTGTTCGGCGTGAACGCGGCCGCCGATTTCGCCGGCAACGTCCTGCAGTTCCGGCAGGACATGAACGAACTCGAAGAGCCGACCGCGACGCTCATCACTCCCGGCGCGGGCGCGTTCGCCGGCGCCGGCGACGTGGACATGATGATCGTCGCGCTCGACGCGGCCGGCAACGAGATCGGACGCGCTCCCACGATCACGATGCCGATCACGGCGGCGACCGACGAGATCCAGCTCACCTGGGCCGCGGTGCCCGGCGCGGCCAGCTATGTGCTCTACTCCGGCGACTCCGGAGCGGGCGTCACCGGCTTCGTCAACGTCGGCGCGGTCACCACCTACACCTACAACAACCCCGCCGTCCTCGGCGGCGCCCCCCCGTTCCCCGACCAGTGGAACAGCGACGCCGGTACGGCCTCACGCTTCGACCTCGATGAAGACCGCTTCTCTCTCTACACCCAGATCGGCGCGACGCTCACGGGCGGAGCCGACTACGACACGAGTCTCGCCTTCTATGACAGGGACGGACGCATCCAGTTCGCGACAGGCAACGTGCGGCTGGGCCTCGCGGGAACGGCCCCGGCCGCGGGAACGGCGGAGTTCAACCTCTTCGAGACGAGCGTGGCGGAGCGCACGACCCAGTTGCGCGATCTGGACAAGTTCCAGGCCGAGGGCGACATGACCCTCGTCGACAGCGGACAGGTCATCACCGTCTACGGGGACGGCGAGAAGGCGAGCATCGTCATCCAGGGCAATGACACCCTCGAGGAGTTCACCGAGAAGATCCGGAACGCCATCATCACCTCGGTGAGCGCGGGCGGCCTCGGCATGGGCGTCGACGGGAACACCCGTCGAGTCGACGTAGGGGGGTTCCCCGCGGGAGTGGACGGCAACACCGCCGTCTTCATCGACAACCCGGCGCAGGCCGGAGACGAGGTCATCGAGGGCACCATCGTGATCCGGTCGACCATTCCGGACACCGAAGGCCGCCTCGTCTTCGCCGGCGATCAAGGTCTCCTCGACGCGCTCTCCCTCGCGACCATCCAGGAGCCCACGGACAACCTCCTCGAGGTCACGATCCGCGACGCCCACACCGGCGTGCTCGTGGGCGCCCAGGCCGTCTCGGACGGCGTCGTCCGCGGCCTCATTCCGGGCGTCGACGTCTTCGTCGACCAGAGCGTCGACGTCTCCGTGACGTTCGACTCGGCCCGGCGCGACTTCAACATCACCTCCGCCGTCGGCTCCGCCGTGGAGTACCTGCACATCGTGGACTCCGCGATCCGACTGCAGACCGGAGCGAACGAAGGCCAAGTGCTGCGCGCGAGCATCGGGCAGATCGACTCGACCGCCCTGGACCTCGACGAGCTGCTCGTCGTCTCCCAGGAGTTCGCGGAGGAAGCCATCACCAAGGTCGACCGCGCGATCGCGATTGTCTCTCGCGAGCGCGCCAAACTCGGCGCCTACCTCAACCGTCTGGACCTGACCACTCGCGTTCTCGACATCCAGGCCGAGAACCTCACCGCATCCGAAAGCCGCATCCGCGACCTGGATATGGCCGAAGAGACCGTGAGCTACACCAGGGACCAGATCTTGCAGCAAGCGGGCACCGCCGTCCTGGCGCAGGCGAACGCCATCCCGCAGTCGGTGCTGCAGTTGTTGCAGTAGGCCGCACGCCTTCTCTCGCCGGAGCGCTCCGGCCGGAGAAGCCAGCCCCTCACCCCGCGGTCGTTGGCCCACGACCGACCGGGGAGCCGCACGGAGGCGGCCGCGGGGAATGGGGCGCTCAACTTGCCTCCCTGAGGGGGTGACCGAGGCGGAGCTTCGTGAGCCCTTGTCGAGGACCCCGTCGATGGACGGGGCTCATGAAGCGGGGCCGGTGCGCGCCGGCCCCGCTTCTAATCGTACGGGTGCGCTACAGAGCCTGCCCCACGCGCGCAAGCCCTTCCGTCAGGAGCCGCACATCCTCCGCCAGCATGCCCGGCTTCGCCTCGGGATAGATCCCCACACAGCAGGCGTCCTCGGGCCGCATTGCGTTGGCGACAACCTCGAAAGCGTCGGCGGGATCATTCCGGCCCGCCGCGAGCACCTTGTAGTGGATGGCCGGCTTCGAGAGACCTTGGATGAGCGCGGTCATCGTGGTCCGGTCTTCGTCCCAGAACCACTCTTTGGCCCCATGGACGTGCTCGGGACGCTCGTCGCGGCGCATCGAGTTGTAGTACGAGCACATGTAGTAGTCGACATCGAGGTGTTCCTCGGCCCAGCGAATCACCTCCGGGTTGTGCGCGGCGATCCGCGTCGAGCGCCCCGCATGAGCGCGCCCGCGAT
>CAZCER010000056.1:5889-13644 GCA_964497385.1 uncultured Armatimonadia bacterium
GTCGATCAGCGGTGGGATCTCCGCGGTCTGCCCCTGGGCGTAGAGGAAGTCCATGTGCCCGCCGTGGAGGTGACACGCGACCGCGCCGTACTCCTTGGCGGAGTCGATGCAGGACTCTTGCGAGCCGACGCCCGGGCAGGTCTGCGCGAGCCACGCGAGCCTCCCGCCCTCCTCCCGGTACTCCATCAGCAGCCGCATGATGTGCAGGTCCGTGCGCCCGAGCACGGCGGTCACACCGAGGCGCTCGGCGTCCTTGAGCACGGCCTTGATGCGCGTGGAGGTGAAGTAGCGCCGCATCCGATCGTCCACCTCGACGCTCTGATGCGAGAAGCCGCTGAAGGGGTTCGAGCCGACGATGAACCGCGAGACCTCGACACTGCCGAGCCGCACTGTCTGCATGCCGCACACGCCTCCGTAGGCCCCCGCCCCGCCCCCTGTTCGCCGCTCGTCGCTGAGGCCCTACAGATCCAGCGTCAACTGCCCCGGCGGGTCGGGCTCATCCGGCTGGGGGGAAGGGTCCACGAAGGCGCGCACCGCCTCCGCGACCTCCGCCACATCCTCCGGGTCGCCCAGCGGCCGCGCGCCCATCGCCTCCAACGCTCGCCCCGCGGAGTGCGTGAGCCCCGGGGCGCCTAGGAACAGCGGGCGGCCCCCCTTGAGCGCGCGCTCAGCGGTGTCCCGCGTCCCGCCGGTCTCGCCCACATCGACGACGATCACCGCGCGCGAGAGTCCGACGACGACCCGATTCCGCGCCATGAGTCGCGCCACTGACGGCGGCGTCGTCATCGCGTACTCGGTCGCGAGCGCCCCAAGGCGCCGAACGTCTCCCACCAGGTCCGGATCCTCCACCCGCATCGCCCCAAGGCCGGACCCGAGGATCCCGACCGGAACGCCCTCGACCTCCACCGCGCCAACGTGCGCCTGCGTGTCGATCCCCGCCGCGAGCCCGCTATAGACCGCGAGACCCGCCTCCGACAGGCTCGCCCCCAGCGCCCGCGCGTACTCGAGCGCCTCATCCGAGGCGGCTCGCGGGCCCACCACCGCCGCTCCGTCCGCGCTCAGGGCGTCCGGGTCCCCCGCGACGTAGAGGAGCACCGGCGCTCCGCGGAGGTTCCGCAGCAGATTCGGGTAGCCGTCGTGATCGGGAGTGACCACGCTCACGCCGTCCATCGAGAGGTCCTCGAGGAAGGCCTCGATCTCCTCGACGCGGTCGAGCCGCTTCCGAAGCGCCGCGTACTGCGCCTCCGTGAGCGCCCCGGTCGCGAGCACGTCGGGCGCCTCGGCGGCCAAGGCCTCGTCCAGGGAGCCGAACGCGTCGAGCAGCTTGCGCACGCGCGCGGGCCCCACGCCCTGAATGCTCGTGACCACGTACCAACAGGCGCTGCTCGCCATCCCGCGTCCCCGTCCCGGTCGGCTAAGCCGACGCCCGATGCGCCCGCGCCGGCTCGTTCGAGCCAAGGAACAGCCGCCACCGACGCTCGAGTTCCACCGCGCTGCGCCCGTAGGCGAGCAGCAACGCGACCTCCGCCGAGTTGCGGTCGGCGTGGTTCAGCATGCGGAGGTACGAGGCAAGCCCGTACCTCCCGATCAGAAAGGCGGTGAAGCTTGTCCCAACCGCGCCCGAGCCGCTCCGCGCGGCGGACGCACGCGGCCTCAGTTGCGCGGTCAGCTCGGGCGTTTCTCCGCGCAACGCGTCCGCGGCCGGTTGGTGGAGCGCCGTCCGCAGGGCGGGACCCTCGGCATGGAGCGCGCACGTCGCCAGGTAACCGACGAGACCCTCCGTGAGAAAACCGCACCGGCTTCGCGTCATCGCCGCGGCCGCGTTGCGCGCGAGCGCCAGCGCGAGCGCCGGCCGAGCCCGATCCGGGTCCAGCGCGTCCTCGAGCAGCACGGGACAGACCGCGCGCCCGAGCCGCCCGACGCCGATCCGCCAGGCGCGACGGATCGCGCGCACGTCGCACGGCCGTCTGAGCGCCCACACTTCGCAGACGCCGTCGTCGAGACCGTGCACCGTCTGGCGGAGGCGCCCGCGGAGAAGGTCGACTCTCCGATACAGCTCGCGCTCGTCGCGCTCGCTCAGAAGCCTCGGCAGACGCAACACGGTGTCGCCGCGTCGCCGGGCGATCGTCCTCGCCCCGATCGAAAGCACGCGCACGGCGGGCGCCAGCATGGTTAGGGACGCCAGAGCCACGGGAGCGGCGATGAGCCAGCCCCACCCTCCACCCACATCGACGGACAGGCACGCGAGAACGAGGCCCGCGGCGCCGACGAGAGTGACTATGAGGGCGAGTCCCATGGCTCAGCCGTCCCGCGCTTCTCCGAGGTATTCCGCGATGCGCCCGTCATAGTGGGACATCACCGCGAAGACCTTCACCGCCAACTCGCGTCGCGTTTCGAGCGTCGTTTCGCCCAGCGCCTTCAGCTCCTGAAGCACGCGGTCATAGTCGGCGGGCTCCACAATCACCGTCACATGCCGGAAGTTCTTCGCGGCCGCGCGGATCATGGTGGGGCCGCCGATGTCGATGTTCTCGATGGCCTCTTCCTCGGTCACCCCGTCCTGCGCGATCGTGTTCTCGAACGGGTACAGATTCACGGCCGCCAGATCGATTGTCTCGATGCCGCGCTCGCGCATCTGGGCCATGTGATCGGGATCGTCGCGACGCGCGAGCAGACCCGCGTGAATCACGGGATGGAGCGTCTTCACGCGGCCGTCCATCATCTCGGGGAAGCCCGTCACCTCGGAGACGTCGGTCACCTCGACCTCCGCCTCCCGCAGCGCCCGCGCCGTCCCTCCGGTCGAGAGCACGCGCCAACCCATCTCCGTCAGCCGCCGCGCGAAGGCGACGGCTCCCGTCTTGTCCGAAACGCTGACCAGTGCATTGCGCCGTTCTGGCATGTGGCTGTCACCTTTGTCCGATGTCCCGCCTCCGGAGCGCCGCTCTCGGCGTCAGCCCCGCGGCGGGCGGGTGAACTCGACGTAGACCTTTTCTCCCACGGGCACGAGACCGAGCCTGATGGCGAGGCGGCGCGACGCTTCATCGACCGCCGTCCACACTGGAACGCCGCCCTGCCGCACGATCTCCTGCAGACAGTGGAAGGACGCGGCCATCGCGTGACCGCGCCTTCTCGCCTCCGGCCGCGTGTAAACGGCCACCTCGTGCATCCTCTCCGCACGAGCGTAGACGACCGCCATCGAGACTATGCTATCGCCGATCATGCTGGCAACCCCCGGCATCGGCTCGGCGAGAAACCGATCCAGAGACTCGTAGCACTCGAGGAACCCGAGGCCGTCGCGCGGCGCCGCGGCCAAGGCGTCGATGTGCTCGGGACCGAGCAGCACGCGATGCCCCTCCACGCGGGAGGAGATCCCCGGGCGAATCCGGTCGCCCGAGAGCACGCGCATGTGCAGCATCGCCGGCTGGCGGCCGCAGGCGGCGACCATGGGCTCCAGGTCCGGCGAGACCATGAAGCCAACGCCCTCGGAGATCTCGTCCAGGAAGCTCCGCACCGCGATGGATACGGGACGCCCATGCAGCCCGATCGTGATCTTCGGGGCGATTGGCTCGACGATGAGGGCGGGAGGGCTCTCGCTCCGCGCCGCGGCCACCAGGCAGCGCTGACGGCGGAGGAGGAAGACCTCGGGCACGACGCGAGCCAGCCCGTGGTGCAGCAGGATCGTCTCGGCCTCGGGGAATCGCTCGACCCCGACCTGCTCGAACCCCTTGGGGCATGTCGTCTCGGCTAGTCCGAACATCGAGTGACCACCCCACTGAATTGGACGGCGACCACGGAACTCCTTTGACCCTCCCGCGCACGCGGGTCGTTTGAGCAGCACGAGGAGCGACGCATGTGAATCTGGACGCCGCGATACAGGTCTATCTGGACGCCCTGGCGATCGAGCGGGGCCTCGCCGCCAACACCCTTGCCGCCTATGGGGCCGACCTCGCGCTCCTCGCCGAGTTTCTGGAGGCTCAGGGCGTCGCCCGCATCGGGGACGTGACCGAGGCCCACGTTCTCGCCTTCGCCTCCTCGCTTGCCGAGCACGCCCCCGCTACGGCCCTCCGGAGGATGGCGGCGCTGCGGGGCTTCCTCCGTCACCTCGTCCGAGACGGCCTTCTCCCGGTCGATCCCTCGCGGGCCGTCCCGCTCCCCAAGCGGGGCCGCCGCCTGCCGGGCGTGCTGACGGTCGAGGAGGTGAAGCGGCTCCTCGTCGAACCCGACCCGCGCACGGAGCGCGGCCAGCGCGAGGCCGCGCTCCTGACCCTTCTCTACTCGAGCGGGCTTCGCGTCTCCGAGCTGTGCGGACTGAACGTCGGGGACCTCGACTTTCGGACGGGCTTCCTCCGCTGCATGGGCAAGGGCGGCCGGGAGCGCGTCGTCCCCGTCGGGCGCGTCGCGCTCGATCTCTGCGCGCGCTACATCAACGGACCGCGCTTGACCCTCGCCCGGCCGGGCGAACCGGCGCTCTTCGTCTCCAACAAGGGGGGACGATACTCACGGAGCGGCGTCTTCCGGCTCGTGAAGCGTCTCGCGCTCGGCGCGGGGCTCGACCCGTGCGCGATCAGCCCGCACACGCTCCGGCACTCGTTCGCCGTGCATCTGCTCGAAGGCGGGGCCGGCCTCCGCGACATTCAGGAGATGCTCGGACACGCGAGCCTCGCCACCACGGAACTCTACACGCACGTCACGACGGAGTTCATGCTGGAGCAGTACGAGATGGCCCACCCGAGGGCCCGCGCGCCCAAACCGCGTCCGGAAGCTTAGGCCCCGCCTCAGCTCCCGATGCGGCGTCGCCCGTTCCCGCCGCCCACCTCGCCGCCCCGCTCGGCGTCAACCTCCCGCAGCGCTCGCGCCACGTCGCGCTTCATGTCCTCGAGTTCGTCCTCGAGACGCCGGACGCGACGGCGCAGGGCGCTTGCTTCGTGCGCGGACCGCAGGGCGATGTTGATCGCGACTCCCGCGACGCACGTCGCCCCCCAGAAGGCGAGCGCGGGCTTCATGAGCGAGAGGGGCCGGTCGGCGACGACGATCGCCAGCACGCAGCCGATCGCGCCGGCGATGAACACATAGTCGAGCAGCGCCAGCCGGAACGGCGTCGGGCCTTCGGGTTGCGGTGTGCGGCTCATGCGTCGCGTCTCCTCGACGTCACGTCGCCGGCGTCAGCCGATCCGCCGGTGGAAGACCAGCCACTCCACGCACAGGAGCGCCAGCCCGCCAAGGACCAGCCAGCGCCAGATCTCGCGCGTGCTCTTCACGTACGCCGCCTGCCGGGCCGCGGCCCCGCCCGCGAGCGCGAGGTCCTCCGCCGGGGTGGGGTCCGACTCCTCGGGGTCGCTCACGTTGAAAGCAACCGTCTCCACGATCTCATCGCCCACGCGGAACGTGTAGACGCCCGCTTGGGCGGTGTCGTCAAACGTGATGGCGTTCTCCGCCTGGGTCGCCTCTTCGGCCTCCTCGCCCTCACTGGGCCGCGCGACGACCTCCCGCTCCGCGCCGTCCGGGTAGGTCACGCGCATTCGATCCACGCCGTCCGGAAGCGGTATGCGGATGGGCGAGCCGGTCTGGTGGCTCTGAGTCTCGGGGCCCGAAGCGTCCGAGGTCAGCCACTGCAGAGCGTTGCGCATGAAGATCGGGAACGCGATCCGCACCGGGAAGTTCGTGTTCTGAAGCGCGAAGCCCAGGAAGACGCAGCGGAAGCTCTCCGTCTCCCCGACGACCAGCGGCCCCGGGCGTGTATCGACAATCGAGCGCGCCCACGGCTCCGTCTCGACGGTCATCATCTCGCCGACGGTCACGGGCCCGAGGTCCACGTACTCCAGAAGCGGCGACTGCCGGTCCCAGTCGAGGATCGTCGGGTTCTCGAAGGTCGCGTCCAGGGAGCGAACCGGCCCTCCTGGCGGGGCCACGCGGATGAGCATCGCGTTGCGCCTGGGAAGCGTCGGCGGAGCCCAGCGATCGAACACCGTCAGATCGAACGCCGCGGCGTCTTCCGCCTCGGGGTCGTAGTCGCCGGGCGCGACCACCAGGGCCTCGACCTTGGGATCCACGGCGAACGCGCGCTCCACCCAAGGATTCCCCTCGCTCACGATCAGCACGCGACGGCGCTCTCGCTCGCGGAACACGATCCGAGCCACGTTGTCCGCCGCTAGATCGTCGCTCGCGTCGAGCCTCGCTTCCACGATCCCCCCGACCAGCTTCGCGTCGTCCACGATGTGCTGCACTTGCTCGCCCGCGGGTAGATGGAGGCTCTCCACATTGACGAGGTCGCCGTCGCGCGAGATCTCGACCTGGCAGTCCACGTCCTCTTCGGTGAAGTTGCGCGCCGCGACGAACAGCTCGTACCGCGTCTCCTCGCCGTAGCTCTCGCGCACGTTGAGAGCCGTAATGGCCACGTTGTTCGAGCGCTCCCCGAACTTCACCCAGCTCACTTCCACACCCTCGGGAGCCACCACGTCGAGCTGTTCCGGCGTCGCGCCGTCGCTCAGCACGTACACCCGGGTGTTCTCCTTCTCCCGCGAGAGGCTCATCGCGAGCGCGAGGGCCTCGCGCAGGCTCCCGCGGCAGTCCGACGGCCCGGCGTCGTTCAGGGCCCGCTGCAGGTCGCCGCTCTCGCGCGTGAAGCTCGTCAGGACCTCGGTTCGGGCTCCCGCCAGAACCACCATCATCTCATCGTCGGGCTCGAGTTCCCGCGCGATGCGGCGAGCCTCCTCGCGGGCGGCCTCGAAACGCGAGGGCTCCACGTCCGCGGCCTGCATCGACAAGCTCGCATCGAGGATGACAACGAGGCTGCGCCCCGTGGGCGCCTCGGCCTGGTAGTAGGGCCGCGCGAGCGCAAGCGACGTCAGAACGAGGATCGCGATCTGCAGCAGCAGGAGGATGCTGAAGCGGAGCTTCTGGAACGGGTGGCTGGCCTGCATGTCCTGGACGAAGGTCCTCCACAGCATGACCGAAGGCACCCGCAGCTCCACGCGCTTCAGGCGAAGCAAGTAGAGCAGGATCACGGGCGGTATGGTGAGCAGTGCGAGCAGGCCTACGGGTTTCAGTAGGTTCATGGTCTCAACACGCTGCGCCGCTTCCTCAACCGGACGACGGGCGGATGGGCTGTGGGGTGGTGGGCCCACCTGGATTCGAACCAGGGACCAATCGGTTATGAGCCGACTGCTCTGACCGCTGAGCTATAGGCCCGCCACGCGGAATCGAACCACTCATCAGGCCCTCGACGTCCGAACCCGCCGGCGGTGACGGGCGGGACGCGACGACCCCCGCCGATTCGCAATCTAGTTTACCGGCGCGCCCGCTTTCCGACAAACCGCGATTCCTCACCTCCGCCTCAGCCGTCTCGCGTCCGGCCGGCCCCGGCGACGATGGTCCTCACGGAGGCAGTCGAGCAACTGCTGGCGCTCCGTGCGGAGGTCCCCGAGCGCGTCCCGAACAGCCCGCCCAAGCCGCGCCGCGACCCGCTCCGGAGCGACTTTGAGCGCGAGCGCCACCCACTGCACCTCCGCACCCTCGAGATGCAGCGTCAGCGCCGTTCGGGCGCGGGGATCCGCGGTCTCATCGCGCGCGCGGCCCACGACGGCTCTGCGGGCCGCGTTGCAGAGCCGTCGCGCTTTGAAGCGATCGCATTGAAGCCTGAGTGCTATCTCGGGATACGTCAGCCCCGCCGCGAACAGGCAGAGCGCATGCACCGACTGGGGCGGAAGGCGCGCCCCGTCGCACCAATGTCGGAGCACCCGTAGAAGCTCCGGGGGGACG
>CAZCER010000057.1:0-13572 GCA_964497385.1 uncultured Armatimonadia bacterium
GAAGTCCTTGTACCCGAACTTGCTCTGGGGCCCGTAGGTCTTCACGTGGTGCTCGAACTCCCGTGAGCCCTGCTGGTACATGTGACGCGGGTACCACTCGTTCCCGAACGCCGCCACGGCGTACGGACCCCAGTGGATGAAGATCCCGAACTTCCCGTCCACGTACCAGGCGGGGACCTCTTGGCGGAGCAGCGACTCCCAGGTGGGCTCGAAGGGGCCGTCTGGCGTCTCTACGGGCTTGCGTGGCATCGGGATGGGCCTCTCTCTCCGGCGTGAGCCAGGCGCTGTCGCTCGGTGGTCTGACGGCTTGGTGTTCGGCGACCGCGGCCCCGGTTCCCTTGTGACCCTCCACAGACCGGACACGCCGGAGGAGCCGGCTGCCCGCTCCGAGAATCCGCTCCGTGAGACTTCCCTTCGGACAGGAGAGCCATCCCATGAGCAAGTACGATGTCGCCGCCTTCATCTGGCCGTCTTACCACCCCGAGCCCCGAGCGCGAGCCTTCTGGCCTATGGGCGTCGGCGAGTGGGAAACGGTGATGAAGAACGGCCCGAAGTTCGAGGGGCACGAGCAGCCGCGCCAGCCCGTGTGGGGCTATGTGAATGAGGCCGACCCGTACGTGATGGAGATGCAGATCGAGGCGGCGACCGACCACGGCGTGAACGTGTTCATCTATGACTGGTACTGGTACGACGGCATGCCGTTCCTCGAGGGATGCCTGAACGACGGCTTCCTCGGCGCAAAGAACAACGCGAAGATGCGGTTCTACCTCATGTGGGCGAACCACGATGTGACGCTCGCCTGGGACCGTCGCAACGCCGATGACGCCTTCACGGGGCGGAACTCCTCGCTCGTGTGGCGCGGCGGCGTGGACCGCCGGCAGTTCGAGATCCTCTGCCGCCGAGTGATCGACCGCTACTTCGGCCACCCCTCGTACTACCGGATCGATGGAAAGCCCGTCTTCATGCTCTACGAACTCGAGACATTCATCGACGGGCTCGGCGGTGTGGAGGCCGCCGAGGACGCGCTCGGGTGGTTCCGGGATGAGGTCGTTCGGGCGGGCTTCCCTGCCCTCGAACTCCAGCTCACCCTCCGGCGAGACTCCGACCGCAGCCTCTCGGGCATCCCCGGCGACAACGTCGGGACGCAGCGCCATCTTGTCGAGCGGTTCGGCTTCGACTCCCTAACCCATTACCAGTTCTGCCACTTCACGGACGTGAACCGAGACTATGAGGACATTGTCCGCGACGTGGTCGCCGATTGGGAGACACTCTCGGCGGAGTACCCCATGCCCTACTACCCGCACGTCTCCGTAGGTTGGGACAGCAGCCCCAGGGCGTTGCGGTTCACCGGCGCCATCACGCGGAACAACACGCCGGAGAACGTCGAGAAGGCTCTCGTGAAGGCTCGTGAGTTCGTCGATGCCCGACCCGCCCAGGCGCCGCTCATCACCATCAACAGCTGGAACGAGTGGACCGAGACCAGCTATCTGCAGCCCTGCTCGATGTACGGCTACGGGTACCTCGAGGCCGTGAAGCGGGTGTTCGGAGCGAGGGCGTGACGGGCCTCGCATGAGTAGCGCGCCAAGACGGCGAACAGGACTGCGGGCCCACGGGCCGGTTCGAGCGCGGGGGTGTAGGACAGAGGAGGCTTGCCCGATATGGCGCAACCGAATGGACCGGTCCTCGTCCTGGCGACCGCGTCGTGCCTAGTTGCGCTGGTGGCCACCGGGGTCGTCGCACAGGGCGCGCCGGCGCCCGGCGCGCAGGTGACGCCAGGCCCGGACGATGTCCCCGCCTTTCCCGAGCCGCCCCAGGGCTTCGATCTGACGCGCGACGACGTTCCCCACGGTCGGCTTGAGATGGCGTCGTACGAGTCGAACTCCGTCGGAACGACGCGCACGATGCAGGTGTACACACCGCCAGGCTACTCGGCGGAGGTTCGGTACCCGGTGCTCTACCTGCTGCACGGCATCGGGGGCGACGAGACCGAGTGGCAGCGCTTCGCCACCCCGAACATCCTTCTGGACAACCTCATTGCAGACGGCGCGGCCGAGCCGATGATCGTCGTGATGCCGAACGGCCGAGCCCAGAGGAATGACCGGGCCGAGGGCGACGTCTTCGCCGCCGCGCCTGCGTTCGCCGCGTTCGAACGGGACTTGCTCGAGGACGTGATCCCCGCCATCGAAGCGCGGTACTCCGTGGAGGCGGACCGCGAGCACCGGGCGATCGCGGGCCTCTCTATGGGTGGTGGCCAGTCGCTGAACTTCGGGCTCACGCATCTCGACACGTTCGCGTGGGTCGGCGGCTTCTCGTCAGCACCCAACACCAGACCGGCGAGCGAACTCGTGCCGGATCCGCGCGAGGCCGCGGCTCAGCTCAGGTTGCTCTACCTCTCGTGTGGCGGCAAGGACGGCCTGTTCGGCATCAGCCGGGGCGTCCACGACTACCTCAATGCGAACTCCGTCCCCCACATCTGGCATGTGGACGAGAACGCTCACGACCCGGTCCACTGGAAGAACACCCTGTACTGGTTCCTGCAGCTCGTCTTCCGCCCCGAGGAGACGCCTCCGGCTGCGGCGGCCGCACACTGGACCTCGGACAACGGCAACGGCACCTACTCGAACCCGCTGTTCTATGAGGAGTTCGAGGATCCCGACATCGTCCGGGTCGGGGAGGACTACTACCTGGCCGGCACCACGATGCACATGAACCCGGCAGTCCAGATCATGCACTCAAGGGACCTAGTCAACTGGGAGCTGGCAAGCTACTGCGCCGACCGGCTTGACCTCGGCCCGGCCTACAGACTTGAGGGCGGCGATATCTACGGACGGGGCATCTGGGCGCCGTGCATCCGCTACTACGATGGCATGTTCTACGTCTTCTCGAACGTCAGCGGCGCCGGTCTTCAGGTCTTCCGATCCGCGTCGGCCGAGGGGCCGTGGCAGCGCAACGAACTGCCCGGCCGGCACGACCCCTCCGTGCTCTTCGATGACGATGGCAAGGTGTACATCGTCTCCGGCAACCACAGCCCCTACCCGATCGAGGAACTCAGCCCCGACCTAAGGTCCTTCGTGCCTGGCTCGGTTCGGATGATGGACGCCCCGGCTCTGGGCGAAGGCCACCACCTGTACAAGATCCACGGCAGGTACTACGACGTCTCAGCGATCCCCGGCGGCACCACCGACCAGATGGTCGCCGCCGCCGACTCCATCGACGGCCCCTGGACGGTCGAGCGCATGGTCGAGGGCGAGTCCTTGGGTGTAACGGCCGCTGCCCCCGACCGGGCGGCTCCGGGTGATCCGGGCCTCACACTGCACCAAGGCGGCATCGTGGACACGCCGTCGGGCGAGTGGTGGAGCGTCATCATGCAGGACCACGGCAGCGCGGGCCGGATGGTAGCCCTTGTTCCCGTCACGTGGCATGAGGGCTTCCCACTCATCGGCCTGCCGGGCAACCTACGGAAGGCGCCCAACACGTGGGTGAAGCCCGACACCGGCCACCACCAGGAACCGACGCCGGCGTTCACCCATGACGACGATTTCGACAGCGGGGTGCTCCTGTCCGACTGGCAGTGGAACCACGTGCCCGACGACACGCGATGGTCGCTGACCGAGAGGGCCGGCGTGCTCCGCCTTCACTCACTGCCCGCGAACGACTTCTACCACGCACGGAACAGCCTCTGCCAGCGTGCGCCCGGGCCCGAGTCCATCATGACCGTTGAGCTGGACACGTCGGGCATGATGGCCGGGGACGCAGCCGGGCTTGCCCTGCTGAGTTCGCCCTACGCGTGGATCGGGGTCGTGCGGTCGTCGGACGGGGCCACGCTGCAGGCGCACCGGAGCCCCCATCGCGACGCGATGCGCTCTGAAGGCGGCGCCGCCCCGTCTGCCGAGGTCGTGGTCTCCCCGGCTGCGCCGCCCGCGCACCTCTGGCTCCGCGTCCGTTGCGACTTCGACACCGATGAGGCCGTCTTCAGCTGGAGCGCGGACGGCGCGTCGTTCGCCCCCCTGGGCGATCCCTTCACCATGCGCTTTCAGCTCACGACCTTTCAGGGCGTCCGTCCAGCCCTGTTCCACTTCAACACGTCCGGTCAACCTGGCGGCTACGCGGATTTCGACAACTACACGGTCCATGAGCCCAGGGCGCGCGGCGTCGAGCGTGAGATCCCCCTCGGCAAGACCATCGTGCTCACGAACGCCGCCGATGGCGCTTTCCTGGTTGCCGATCCGGACAGCGGGGCGCTGATCAGTGTCCCTGCGGGGGCACAGGTCCCGCCGGTGGCCACGGAGTTCCTGGTGACCGACCTGGGGCTGGGCCGCGTGGCGTTCGTGACCCGTAGCGGCGAGACCGTCTCGGTCACCGCCGACGGGGTGGTCCTCAAGAACCTCGACGGCCTCCCGCCCGGCGAAGCCGAGTGCTTCCAGTGGGTCAACCTGATGCGAGGAGACACGATGTTCATGTCCACCGCGAGCCACCGGTATCTCGCCGCTACTCCCGGGTCAACCGGCCCGGTGACCGCCTCCGCGACCGGGCCAAGCCCGGCTCGCAGGGCCGGCGCCTGTTTCAGGTGGAGAGCCGTGGACTGAGGCTCAGCAGCCCTGTCGCCGCAGTCTCTACCGCAGCGCCCCATCCTCCCGCGGCGCGCCGTTGTGCACGAAGCCGCGGACACGGATGGAGGGCTCCGTACCCGGGGCAACGGCGAGAAGATGCGTCTCCGGGATGTTGGAGATCACGAGGCCGAAGATCTCGATGCAGGCGGTCTCGCGGTTCGCGAAGTCCACGCGATCGGCGCCCGGGCAGTCGAGCAGGAAGGCGCGGCCGTTCGCCTCGCCAACCATGCGCCCCGTGGCCACCACGTTCCGCGGGGCGAACGAACTCAGCGAGAGGTTCGCGATCTGGAGCGTGGCGCCGCGGAAGTCGGGTTCCAGGAGGAAGGCCGCCTGGCGCGCGATGCCGGCTTCAGGCGCCCCGAAGCGCTCCGTCGCGTCGATGCTCGCATGCACCATCACGTTCGTGAGTTGGTTCGGGAGAATCGTGCCCGTGATGCAGTCAAAGCCGACGACGCAGTTGTCGAGCTTCACGTTGTGCATCGAGCCCCACGGACCTTGACCCCAGCGGCAGGAGACCGCCCCCCCGGTGACCGGGTCCAGGAACGGGCTCGCCTCCGAGGCGCCCAGGCGGAAGCCCGTGTGACAGAGGAAGACCGTTGCGTCCGCGATCGAGTACCCATCCACCGAGCCGAAGTCGAAGGCCGTGTTGCTCGCGCTCGACGTGATCGCCGCATGGAGCATCGCGTGCTGCCACGAGATCGGACCCTCGACGTTCGGAACGATGTGAACCTCCGAGATGCGGACCACGTCGCGGGCCTCGCGGATCGCGAAGGCTCGGCCGTAGCCGAAGAGGTAGCACCGGTGGACAATGATCTTGCCACCGGCCGCCGTGTACAGGAAGTCCCGGTACCGGGCGCAGGTGACGTCCTCAATCGTGGTCGACGCGACCCCGGGCTGGATCTCGATCGTTGGCCCGCAGGGCGCGACATGGTCCGGGATGAAGCGCTCCGCCAGCTCCTCCAGTGTCGGGTATGCGTAGGGCGAGCCGGGTGCGGCGAACTCCTCGTCCGAGGGCCAGGGCTGTTGATCGTAGAGGATGTAGAGGCCCCGGAGCGTGTTCCCGCCCTGGAGCAGGAACAGCGGGGCCTTGCGCTCGCCCTCGTAGTCCTCTCTCCGCGGCCGCGCGAGGATCACGGGCCCTGTCTGGATCTCCCGCGGCACACCCTCCCACGCGATGAAGGGCATGCCCGCCGGGCTCCCGATCAGGCTGACGCCTCGGCGAAGGGTCACCGTATGCGTGAGCGCATAGCCCCCGCCCGGCCCCACCGGGTCGACCGCCACGCAGGCGCCTGTCGCGGCCGCTTCATCGATGGCCGACTGAAAGGCGGCGGTGTCGTCCGTGAGCCCGTCGCCAACCGCCCCGTGCGATCGGACCGACACGACGCCGGGCCACTGGAGGGCCAGAGCAACGTGCATCGCCGCGAGAACCGTTAGGCCGGACATGGGGCCTCCTCCATCAGGTTCGTCTCCGCTATGGCGTCCGTTCCCGGTGAGACCCGGAGCGTCCTGATCTCAAAGGGCGTCAGTGTGAGGCCGACTGAGACGTCGAGCACCGGCAGTGCGAGCGTGGTCGTCCGTTCGTCGTCCGTCGGGTTGAAGAGGCGGACGATCAGGTCTTCGCCCTCCTCCGCGCGCTTCACGCAGGTGATCTGGACCACGCCGTCAGCCAGCACGACCAGCGGCTTCGGCTCTTGGCCGCCCCCCGACGGGAAGAACGAGAGCGCGTACGGCCGCTCGTTGTAGGCAAGCGCCTCGCGGTCGACGGCGGGGAGGCGCTCCTCGGCCGGGCCGGCGTTGAGCTGGAAAGTGAAGAGACGCTCGCCCTGGTCGATGCGCGGCGTATACCGGTCCTGGGGTACGATGGGTCGGTCGTGAATGGGATGACCGCAGTAGGCCGGAGACCGAAGAAGCGTCAGCCGCAACTCGTTCGCCGCCACGCTCAGGCCATGCGTGCCGTTGTTGAGGCAGGTCAGCGCCCGCGCGCCGTCCGCGGAGACGGCCGCGACCCACTTCTGCGCGACGGCCTCATCGCCGTTCCGGGCGAGGTCGTCGACCGCGTAGGCCGCCTGCCCGAGGACACGGCTCGGGATGTCCGCGAGAGGCAGCGCCAGCTTGAGCATCTTGTCCTTCTCGGCCCAGTGGACTCTGGTCTCCACCTCGACGGCCGTGCCCCGCTTCGGCAGCTTGTAGCGCTGGCAGATCTGGGAGTCGCCATACTCGAAGACCGCCTCTGCGACGGTCCGGACCGGGCCGTCTTCGATGATGCGCACAGACGGGATCGGCTCACCATGCAGGCCGCTGAACGCGGCGCCCCGATCCGGCGCCATCAGCGCGAACTCGCCGACCACGTTCTCAAAGCCCCGCACGCGCATGGCCCAGGGGTCCTCGTCATCCGCGACAACGATCGGCCGGCAAGCCCCACGCGTCAGGGCCTCGACTCCGCGGACGCGGTAGGCGTCGATCAGCCCCGTCTTCGCGCTGATCTCGACCTCGACGTCCTCTCCCACGAAGACATAGCGCTCTCCCGCGAGGGTTGGCAACGGCGGCTTCGCATCCAGGCGCTCGAGGCGGCAGTCAAAACGACTCATCGTCGAGGGCGCGAGTTCCGCGACGAACGCCACGCGCTTGCGCCAGTCGAGGGCGAGATTGGAGAGTTCCTTCTCACACTGGCTCGGGACGGGCTGTCCGCTCTGGTGGACAGTGGGCAGCGTGAACGAGTCGGTCCAGTTCTGGTCCGCCAGCATGAACTCGCACTCCACGACCTGACTAACCGGGAACGGATGCGGGTTGTAGACGAGGATCGGGATCTCGCCTTCGGCCGCCTTGGGTTGCCCCGAGGCCAGCGCGAAGAAGGCCCGAGCCCGCAGGCGGCTCGCGATCTCGAGGGCGTGGTCCAGGAGACGGAGGGACGTTCGCTCGACCGCCTGGATTGACGACCCCGGCAGGATGTCGTGGAACTCGCTTTCCGCTAGATCGAGCATGACCTCATGGATCTCCGCCGCCGGGTAGGGCGTCAGGCCGTTGAGCCACGCCGCGGAGCACATCTTCTCGAGCATATAGAGCGCGTTCTCGAGTTCGCGATGGCGCTGCTTGATCCGCACCTGCGAGGAGTAGCACCCGACGCCCCAGGAGTTGAGCCCCCCGCCACGCCGGGGCAGCTCGCCCGACGCGCGCGCCGCCTCGAAGTAGGCCTCCGGCGTCGAGTGGACGATGTCGGCTTCCGATGTGCCGATGAGGTCCGCCAGGTCACGGAGGTCCTGCCGGGAGGGCCCGCCGCCGTGGTTGCCCACGCCCCAGAGCAGCAGCCCTGCCTCGCGCCCCGGGTGCTCGCTCAGCCAGTGCTCGACCTTCGCGCGCGCTCCACCGAGGGGCGAGTTGTAGTGTCCCGGGCGACAGACGGTGACCTCCGAGCCGTCATCGCCCACCCAGGTGAACGTGTCCGCGGGGATCGGGCAGTCCTCCTGACCGGGGCGGCAGATGACGTACGCGCCATACCCGCTCTTCCGGAGGACCTGGGGCAGGCCCCGGCTGTGGCCGAAGGGGTCCAGGTTGATGGCCGTGGTTGGCCGGACGCCGAACTTCTCCGCGAAGTAACGCCTGCCCAACAGCGCCTGCCGCACGAAGCTCTCGCCGCTCGGCATGTTGCAGTCGGGCTGCAAATGCCACCCTCCCATGATGTGCCACTTGCCCTCGGCCACCAGGCGTTGGATGCGAGCGAACAACTCGGGCTCGTACTCCTCCACCCATCGGTAGAGAGTCGCCTCGTTGTGGTTGAAGACGAAGCCCTCGAACTCCTCACAGAGGTCCGCGGCCACGCGAAAGGTCGAGACGGCCTCGGCCGCGCCCTCCTCCCACTCCCACTGCCAGACGGGATCCAGGTGAGCGTTGCAGACGAGGTGGACGGTGGGACGCGGCATGGTGAGCGGATCTCCTCTCGGACGGCCCGCCTCTCGGGCGAGGCCGGGTGGTCTTCCGCAGCCGAGCGAGGGTTCCCTTGCCGCGTCGCGCGGCCGGAGCGCGATGCGCCGTAGAGGGTCCCTGGGCCCACCGCAGAGGTTCGGGCCGGGCGCCGCCGAACGAGCCGGGGCGAAGGGAGGCGTCCTGTGAGCCAACCGACGACGAGGAGGGACTTCATGGCAGGTCTTGCGACAGTGGCCGCAGCCGCGCAGCTCGAGCCTCACGGAGAGGCTAAGGAGGTCCGCCTCGAACGCATGCGGCCCGCCGCGGTCGAAGCGGCGATGGCGGAGCGCCCGGTGCTCTTCCAGCCGCTCGGCACGATCGAGTGGCATGGCCTCCACAACATCGTCGGCCTCGACGCCGTCAAAGCGCACCACCTATGCGTTCGAGCCGCGCGGCGCGCCGGCGGCGTCGTGGCGCCCCCCTTGTTCGGCGGCGTTGGCGGTCTCGATGAGCCGCACACCTTCGTCATCGAGGCGGAGGACAACGTCCACTCCCTGCTGCTCGCTCCGTGGCTCGATCGCCTGTGCACGGAGGCCGTTCGCCAGGGCTTCCGAGGCGTCGTGATCCTCACCGGCCACTACGGCGCCGCGCAGCAGATCGTGGTGCGTGAGTCGGCGGTGCGTGCAAGCCGAACGCTCGGGGTCCCGGTCCTCGGGACGCCTGAGTACATCCTCGCGCTCGATGAGGACTACCTCGGCGACCACGCGGCCTGGGGCGAGACCTCGCTCATGCTCTACCTCGACCCGCAGTCGGTGGACCTCTCGATGCTCGGGGACCCGCCGCACCAGGGCGTGGGCGGCCGCGACCCGCGGGAGGCCACCCGCGCCGACGGCGAGCGCTTGGCTGAGACGATCGTCTCCCGCCTTGCGTCCGTGGCGCAAGCGATGCCAACCTGGGACGCCGCGACGCTTGCGCGATTTCAGAACGCCGAAACGTCGCTGGTCAACCGTCAGATAACGCTCGCGGCGTCCGAGGGGAACGTCTGGGCCGGCTGGCGCAACATCGCCGAAGGCGCGCTCCGCGACTACGGTCGGCTGCTCGCGGCGGGCGACTTCGAGGCGATCGCGGCGCTGGCAGGCGAGTTGTGAACCATGGAAGCGCGGCACGAGAGGGAGTTGTCCGGATGTCCGGTGCGGCGATGTCGAGGCGTGAGTTCGTGGCGGGAGCGACAGCCGGTTCGGCCGCCGCATGGCTCGCCCTCCGAGTTGGCGGGGCCAGGGCTCAAGACGCCCATGGGCCTGTCTACCCGGACCTGGCCTTCTCGCGGCCACCCGTGGACCGGGCGCCCGTCTTCGAGACCCTCGTCGGCGTCTCCCCGATGGGGAGCATTCACACGAGGGCGGCGACCTTCGCGAGCCGGCAGGTTGGGGAGCCGCCGTCGCGACGCGTGGAGGTCGACAACACGCTCCGGCCGCGCCGCGACGGCGGACCGGGCGCGGAGTGGGCCTTCACGCCGACTGAGACCGAGATAGCCGGCCTTCAGGTCTCCCTGTGGCTCCGGCGGGCCCCGAGCCACATCACACTCGAGGTCGCCAACGACTCGGGCCTTCCGGTGCGAGTCAGCTCCCAGATCCACGAACTCCAGTGGCCTGCGGACCCCGCGACGAAGTCCCACGCCTGGCTGCTCGGACCGGGCCAGTCCGTCGCCGCCGGCGACACGGCCGTGCTCACGTTCCCCATCGCGGAAGCCACCGCCGAGGGCGCCGAGACGGGACGCGCGATTCGCTGGCCAACCATGGCCTTCTTCCTTGTCTTGGACGGCCTGACTCGCGGCGAGCCATACCGCCTCCGGCTCCGGGACCTCACGGTCCACTACGGCAATACGGCCGGGATCGAGGTGACCGCGATCGAGGCGCCGGAGATGCTCGAGCCGGGTCAGGACGCCACCCTCGCCGTGCGCGCGCGCGGACGACTCGAGGACCGGGACCTCAGTCTCGAGTTCCGGCGTGACGACTGGGTTCTGTGGCGCGAACCGCTCGCAGCGGACGAGGCGGCGGCTCTCGCGCAGGGCGAGGCAGTCTTGCGCCGGCGCGTGCCGCCCTACCTGGCGGGGGCCTCCCTGACGGTGGGACTCGTGGGCGAGGGTTACCGATGCGCGGGCGTCGAGGGGCGCACGCGCGTCGCGGAGGACGCCCCGCCGGAGCTTCCACGCGCCGAGGTCCGCGAGCACCGAGGACGCCCGTGGTTCCACGTCGACGGAGAGCCCACGGTGTGGCAGGGCTACTCGTCCTACGACTACCAGCCCGGCAACGTCGCCGAGTTCGGGGAGCACCGCGCCACCGTCTTCTGCATCCCCTGCGCCGCGGGGGCGCACGTGCACGACGTTGCCGCCTCGCCTCTCAGGGACGACGGCAGCCGCGACTACAGGCAAGTCGATGAGCGCGCGTGCTTCTCGCTCCAGGCGAACCCGGAGGGCTACCTGTTTCTCCGGATCTCCCTCGCGCTCCCGCGGATCTGGGCGCTGGAGCATCCCGATCAGATCGCCCTCGTCCAGGCGGGCGAGCTGTTCCTCCCCTGGGAGGAAGGGGCTACGTACCCCGCCCCTTCCCTCGCCTCGGAGACCTGGCGCCGCGATCAGGAGAAGGCTCTCCGTGAGCTGCTGGACCACTGCCTCGCCCAGCCCTGGGCCGAGCGACTGGCAGGCCTGTGGGTCACTTGCGAGGTTACCGAGGAGTGGTTCGCGTGGGGCTGCAACGATGGCGCCCTCGCCGACTACTCGGCTCCCGCGCAGGAGGACTTCGGCAGATGGCTTGCGGACAGGGGCCTCGACCCGGCCCCCGTTCCCCTCGAGGCGGCACGAAGGCTGCCGGGCCACGACCTCCACCCGGATGACCCCGACCACCGCCTCGCCGCCCTCTACCACCGGCGCCTCTCGGAACTCACCGCCTCCACCATCCGACGCTTCTCCCGGATCGCGAAGGAGGCGACGGGTGGACGGAGCCTTGTCGGCGCGTTCTTCGGGTACGTGGTGCAGCTTGCGGGCGAGCCCCGCCAGGCTGTGAGCGGGCACTTCGACCTCCGGTCGGTGCTCGACGACCCGAGCGTGGACTTCATCGCAGGCATCCCTCTCCACGACTTCCGCACCCTGCGCGACGGCTACAACGCCTACGTCACCGCGACGGAAAGCGTCGCCGCGGCCGGGAAGCTGTACTGCAATGAGAACGACCTCTTCTCGTGGCTGCACCCTCTCGTCTGGCGCACGCTTTACGATGCGGAAGACCCGCGCGGCGGCGCGATCTCCATGCATCGGCGCGAGTGCGCGGGCGACGCGGCGCGGGCGGCGGCGTCCCAGCGTTTCTCGCTGATGGCCACCTGGCACCATGATGGAGCGCTGCAGGCGGAGTTCGCGCGCCACGTGGACATCGCGCGCGAGTCCCTGGATCTGGACCGGACGCCGGTGGAGGAGATCGCGCTGCTCCTCGACGAGGCGACCTTCGCCTGGACGCCCCCCGAGTCCACTCTCCTGAACCACAGCCACAAGAGGCTTCTCCACGCCCTCGCGCGCCAGGGAGCCCCCGTGGGAGTGTGGCTGCTCTCCGATGCGGACAAGCTCCCCGAGAGGATCCGGCTCGTCGTCGCGGCTTCCGGGGCGGCGGCCCTCCCGGCGGACGTCCAAGCCCTCGAGCGGCTGCTCGCCCAAGGGCGCAGAACCATCGTCGCGATCGGGCCCCTTGGGCTCATCGACGCGCGCACGGGGCGATGGGACCTCGAGGCGCCGCAGCGGCTTCTCGGCCTGCCGGTGCGAGTGCGCGACGAACGTCTCCCGGGTGCGATGGTCGCGACGGACGGCGTCGCCATCGCGCCCGAGCCACTCCTCACCCGGCCTCGAGCGGAGTCCATCGCGGAGTCCCCCTACCTGCGCTACACCGATGGGCCGGGCGCCTACGCCGAGCGTCCGCTCATCGATGGCGGGCTCCTGGGCTGGTGCGGGTCCCCGCCCGTCTCCCCGGATCTCCTTGCTCGGTGGATCGACGCCGCCGGCGTGCATCGCTACGGCCCCTCCGGCTGCTTCGTCCACGCGAGTCGCGAGTTGGTCGCGATCACGGCAAGCGACGGAGGCCCGGTCGCCCTGAAGTGGCCTCGGCCCGTCACGGTCACTGACCTGTTCGACGGGTGGTCGGGGACGGGAGTTGAGATTCCCTGCCCCTTCGACCCCGGCCAGACCCGACTGCTCCGCGTCCGCTTCGTCTGATCCGCAGTCGCCGGCCGCGCCCCGGTCCGTCTGTCTGGACGCGGCGCACCCCCGCGCTGTACCATCGGAGCGCGGTCCACGCGAGCCCGACCACGGCAAGCACCCGTACGGGACGTGAGCACGGCGCCCAGCCCCCGAGCGGGGCTGATGCGGAGGTGTCTGAGTTGAGGCGAAGAGACTTCCTTCGGATCGCGGGGGCGGCGGGGCTGGCCGCGTCCGCCCGCGCCTACGGCGCCCAGTGGCGCCCCCCCAACATCGTGATGATCCTGGCGGACGACCTCGGTTGGGCCGATCTCTCGTGCTATGGCAGCACGTTCCATCGAAGCCCCCGCCTGGATCGGCTTGCCGCCGAGGGCATGCGGTTCACGGACGCCTACGCCGCGGCTCCGGTCTGCTCGGCCACCCGCGCCAGCATCCTAACCGGGCGCTACCCCGCCTCCGTGAACCTCACGGACTTCATCCCCGGCCATCAGCGTCCCTGGGCGAAGCTGCTCCCGCCGGAGATGAACCAGCACCTGCCCCACGAGGCGGCCACCATCCCGCGCATGCTTCGCCAGGGAGGCTACATCGGCGCCCATCTGGGCAAGTGGCATCTCGGCGAGGAGGGCTCGCTCCCCGGCGACCACGGTTTCGACCATGTCGTCCCGAGCGCGACAAACCGAGCCGACAAGCAGGTGACGGGACTCACCGACGCCGCCATCGAGTTCATCGAGGCCTACGCCGACGTGCCGTTCTTCCTGATGCTCTGCCACCACCCCGTCCATATGCCGCTCGCGGCGGAGCCCGAGCGCGCGGCTCGGCACGCGTCCT
>CAZCER010000058.1:0-13549 GCA_964497385.1 uncultured Armatimonadia bacterium
GAGAGGGGCCCCTCTTGGTCTCTTCGCTCAGTCGGTCAGGGCCTCGCGGATGAACTCGAGCACTCCGTAGAGGTTCGTCAGTACTTCGCGGTTTCCAAACCGGATCACGCGTACGCCCCGGGCGCTGCGGAATGGCATGAACCTCGCTTCGTCGCCCCTCCCCTTTGCCGCCTCTTCCTCATCCATCCCGCCGCCCCACCTCCAGCCCCCGGATCTCCGCCTCGAGCACGTAGGGCGAGGGCACGGGCCCGCCCGACACGCCGCGCGCGATCACGGCGTCTCCCTCCACCCGAAGGTCGCTCGTGAGGAACGGCGTCACATCGAACGCGAGTCGGTTGAGGGTCAGCGGGCCGACGAAGGGCAGCGGGCCGCTCTCCCAGAGCGTCTCGCCTGTGGAGGAAATGAGCGCGAAGCGCACGGTTTCCCGCCCGTCCCAACCGCAGAGCACCTCGTACGTCTCCCCCGCCGCGAGCCCCGGAACCGAACACGCCGCCACCGGGACCTCGGCGTCCGAGCACGCGAGGAAGTTCCCGCGCACCGTCGCCGGCGGCAGGTCGGGATCGTGGTCCATGCGGCTGAAGCGCACCCCGAGCCGCGACTTGCCCTGCCCCGCGAGCCACACCCCGACCGAACCGTAGTAGTGAGCCTGCCGCGGCGTGAACGCGAAGCGCAGGCGCACCGGGCCCGTGATCGCCTCCGCGAGCGGCGCTTCGGCGCCCCGCACCTGCCCGTTCACCTCAGGCTTCTCGCTCTCCGCGCGCGCAACTTCGAGCCCCTCGAGCGCTGCGGCGAGCGCCGTGCGCTCGGTGAACGACGCGAAGAACCCCCGCGCCTCCGCGGCCGCCTCGGGCGAAGGGCGGTCGTCCGGCGAGGGAAGCCGCGCTTCCACGATCGTGTAGCCCTCCCCGTCCAGTAGCCGCGCACCCTCAGGGACCTCCGCCCTGCCCCCGGGCCATATCCGATCAAGCGTCATCTCCGCGCCATCGGCGAGCTGAAGCCGCACACCGTCCGCCGGAAGCTGACCGATGTTCCGCACGAAGCTTCCCTCGCGCAGCAGCGCCGGCCCGAGGTAGTAGTCGTGGACCGCGCGGTCGAACGCCTCCGCGAGCCCCTGCGGCAGGCCCGGGAAGACGCCGACTCCGGGGCACTCCGGCGTCGTGGAGCGGATCCAAGCTATCTGGCCGCGGAGTTCCGCCTCCGTGGTGATCCACGTGCTCGTCTCGCCGCTCAGGCCCACCCCGAGGACGGGGATCGTGTGGTCCGCGAGCCCCGCGTCGACAAACGGCTCAAGCGCCGATGAGAGCCCCGTGTAGCTGCGGAAGTCCGCGCGGTAGAGTTCCACGAGCACCAGGTCGGCCTGGGCGAAGAGGTCGCGCATCTTCTCACGGCCCACCGTGAGGCAGTAGACGGCCTGGAACAGGTCTGGCCGCTCCGCGCGGTACTGAAGAAGCGCCTCGGCGCCGAGTTCGTCATGGTGCGGCGGTGCGCCGGCTCCCCAGAACTCGTCGATCATGAAGCCCGCAAGGCCCGGCGCGAGCTTCCGATACTCCTCCAACCATTGCTCGACCTGGTCGTAGTAGTCGAGCCCGCCCGTGCCCCACCCGAGCGGGAGCACCCCCCGGTCGAGCCAGTGTTCCACCAGGTCGCGCTTCGTCCCGTCCGTGAGCACCGAAGTGACGTACCGCTGCTCCGGCGGCGCGCCCCAGTAGTTGAAGTGGAGCGGCGTCTCGATCGCGAAAACCTCCGCCGGAGCGAGGCCGACGCCATCCACCTCGGCCGTCGCGCGGTACGAGCCCGCGGCAGTCGGCCCCCACGAGGTCTCGGCAACGCCCCCGGCGGCTTCCACCGTGCGCGTCCAGGGCTCGGACCCACCATGGAGCGCCTCGACGCGGAAGCTGACCTTCGCCCCATCCGCGAGCGGCTCGGCCGTGCGCACGCTCAGCCGGCAGGGCTCCCCGACGAGGGGCAGGTTGCGCTCGACCCTCAGCGTCTGGCCCCATGACGGCGCCCCTGCCGCCAACACAAACCCGGCCGCACACAGCACCGACATGATGCGCGCCATCGTGATCCGCCTCTCGTATCGCCCTCGCCCAGCCGCGTAGGACGCGTCCCGTCGGCAGCGGGCAATCTATACTCTCAGGCGGTTTCGTATCATTTGCCGGCCGCGATGTATACGGGAATTCACTTCTTGTCCGGCGTGGACGCGGCCCGGCGGAAGATCCCCTCATCGGCCTCCGCGAGCGACAGCGTGCGCTCCTCGCCACTCTCCACCCGCGCGAGGATCGCTTCGCCCTCCACAACATCGAGAACATCCTCGAGTCTCTCGAGCGCTCGCAGATCGTCCATCGACACGAGGGCCGCCAGTTCCTTGCCGTGTACCGAGATGACGATGCGTTCCCGCGCATACCCCGCCCGGCGCAGGAGGTCGGCCAGTTGCTTGCGCGCCTCCTCGGCCCCAACCCGGGTCATGGCGTCACCTCACAGTTCTTACAGTCCGTACAGTTTACCAGACGCGGCCTCTCCCCCTCACACATCCTCCTCGGCAAGCCCGCGCTCGTACTCCGCCCGGCCTTCCATGTGCTCCGGGATCGGCACGTCCCACCATCCCACCGCCGGCGTGCCGGTGTACGGGCGCTCGCGGCAGACCATCGCCTCGATGACCGCCGGCCGCCCGGACGCGAGCGCGTCCCTCAGCGCCCCCGCCACTTGGTCCCCCCGGGTGATCCGCGTCGACCAGCAGCCGAAGTCCCGCGCGAGATCCGCGATGCACGGGGTGCAGGGCTTGCCCGCGTGCTCGAAGTCCGTCGCGTAAGTGCGCTCGTCCCCGAAGACCGCGGCCTGCAGGTCGCTGATCGCGATCCAGCCCTCGTTGTTCGCCACGACCCACACGACGGGGATGTCATAGCGCACCGCGGTCGAGAGTTCCTGGATGTGCATCAGGAAGTCGCCGTCACCCGTGATCCCGACAACCGTCTTCCCCGGCAGCGCGAGCTTCACCCCCATCGACGCGGGGAGCGTGAAGCCCATCGTCGAAAACCCGCCCGTGGTGATGCATGCGCCCGGCTCGTAGAACGGGAACTCCTGGATCATCTGCGCCTGGGTGTTCCCCGAGGAATGCACGATGGTCGCGTCGCGCGGGAGCGTTGCCCGCAGAGCCCTCAACAGGGTCGAGATCATCATCGGCTCGCGCGCGTCGTCTCGCTGAGCCGCGAGCGTCTCCTCCCACTCTCCGCGCAGCGTGGCGATCTCCGCCGTGTACTCCGAGCCCTTCCAGTCCCGCGCGCCGTGCGCTTCGAGCGCTTCGGCGAGCGCCGTGAGAGCGGTCCTCGCGTCACTCACGACGCCCACCTCGGCGGGGTAGTTCTTCCCGATCTCGTGCGGATCGACGTCGATGTGAATGAGCTTGGTTCCGGCCATGTCGAAGGCTGACCCCCGCCGGTAGGAGCATGTCGTCTCATCGGCGAATCGGCAGCCGACCGCGAGCAGCACGTCTGAGGAGCGTGTCAGGTGGAGTCCGCAACTGGTCCCCTTCGATCCGGTGGCCCAACCGTACAGCGGATGGTCCGCGGGGAACGACCCAAGCCCCATCATCGTGTTCACGACCGCCGCACCGGCCGCCTCGGCAACCCGCTGAAGCTCCGCGTACGCGCGAGCGCTCCGCACGCCCCCGCCAACAAGGATCACCGGGCGCTTGGCTCCATGCAGGAGGTCGGCCGCCTTCTCGATGGCGTCGGGGTCCGGCCAGGCGGAGGTCGCCGGTCGCCGCAGTGCGAGATCGCCGATCTCAACATCGGCCGCGCTCGCCTGCACGTCCATCGGCAGACCCACAACAACCGGCCCCGGCCTTCCCGAGAGCATCTGGTTGAAGGCTCTCGCCATGATGCGCGGGAGCTGCCTCGGCTGCACCGCGAGGAAGTGGCGCTTGCAGAGCGGCTCGAGCGCGCGCCAGTTGCCGGCGTCCGCGCGCCTCTCCACCTCCTGCAGAACGCCCACGCCGGACATGTGGACATGCGTCTCGCCCGTCAGCACGAGCACCGCCGTCGAGTCCACGTACGCGGTCGCGAGACCGATCGCCGTGTTCAGCGCTCCCGGACCGATCGACGTGAAGACCGCGAGCGGCTGGCCGCTTGCGCGATAGTAGCCGTCCGCGAGATGCGTCGCCCCGGTCTCGTGCAACGGCTGGATGACCCGGATCGCGTCCGAGCGCTCGCGGAGAGCCTCGGTCAACTGAAGACAACCGTGCCCCGGGATCCCCACGGCGTACGGCGCCCCCGCGCGCACAAGCGCTTCCGCAACAACCTGCCCACCGCTGAGTCGCATCGATCCGGCCCCTCTCCGAATGCGAACGCTTTTGCTTCTCCCGCGCCATTCGGCGGGGGACGGACCGTCACCTCGCACCACCGAGCGCTCCGAGGCGCCCCTGACGCGAATCACAACCGGAGGCTGACCGCATGCCGCCACTGACAGGCTTCGAAAACACCTACGCGCGCGCGCTCTACCGCGGAGCGGGCTTCACCGACCGGCACTTCGGCCGCCCGCTGATCGGCATCGTGAACTCCTACTCCTCCGCCACGCCCGGCCATGTGCATCTTCGGCGCGTCGCGGACCTCGCGTGCGAAGCGATCGACGCCGCCGGCGGCATGGCCGTCGAGTTCGGCGCACCCGCCCCCTGCGACGGCATCGCCCAGGGACGAGGCATGCACTACATCCTCCCCATGCGCGAGGCCATCGCGGCGAGCGCCGAACTCGCACTCAAGGCCCACGGCTGCCAGGCGGCGGTGATGATCTGCTCCTGTGACAAGATCATCCCCGGCATGCTGCTCGCCGCGGCGCGGTGCGACGTGCCCACCGCCTTCATCCTCGGAGGCGTCGCCCCACCCGGACACTGGGCGCAAGGCCCGCTGGTTGCGAGCGACGTGAAGGAGGCCATGGGCCGGCGCGTCCGCGGGGAACTCACCGACGACCAACTCGCCGAGATCGAGCGCGGGGCCTGCCCAACCCCGGGAACCTGCAACATGATGGGAACCGCCCTCACGATGGCGTGCGCCACCGAAGCCCTCGGCCTCGCGCTCCCCGGCGCCGCGACCGCGGAGGCTCTGTCCGACGAGCACATCGCGCTCATCGAGGCCGCCGGTCGGCGCATCGTTGAACTGGCCGATGGCGCACCGGGCGCCCTTGCCCACTGCACCCGCGAGAGCCTTGAAAACGCCATCCGCATGGCCCTCGCGATCGGCGGCTCCACAAATCTCGTGCTCCATCTGCTTGCCCTTGCGAGAGCGGCGCGCGCGCCGCTTGAACTCGCGGGCTTCGATCATCTCAGCCGCGCCACCCCTCTCCTCACCAAGCTGAAGCCCGCCTCGCCCCTCACCGTGTCCGACTTCCACCGGGCGGGCGGCGTGCGCGCCGTCCTGGCCGAACTCACCGGCGCGGGGCTTGTGCATCTCGGCGCCCCTGTCATCGAGAGCGCCTCAATGGGCGAGCGCCTCTCGCGGACTCCCGGGCCCGATGCCGATGTCATTCATCCGATCTCCGCGCCCCTTGCCGCGGAGGGCGGGCTTGCGGTGCTGTACGGGAACCTCGCTCCGCGCGGCGCCGTCGTGAAGCAGTCCGCCGTGGCCCCCTCGATGCTCACTCACACGGGGCCGGCGCGCGTGTGCGAGAGCGAGGAAGCGGTTCGCGAGCGCCTGATTTCCGGCCGCGTGAGCGAGGGCGACGTCCTCGTGATCCGCTACGAAGGCCCTCGCGGCGGACCGGGCATGCGCGAACTCTCCATCCCCGCCGCTTTGCTCGTCGGGATGGGCCTCGGTGAGAGTGTCGCGATGGTCACCGACGGCCGCTATTCGGGGGCCACGAGAGGTCCGTGCATCGGTCATGTCGCCCCCGAGGCCGCGATCGGTGGTCCTCTCGCCGCCGTGCGCGACGGCGACATCGTGAGGATCGACATCCCGAACCGCCGGCTCGAGGTGGACCTCAGCGACTCGGAACTCGCGGACCGTCTACGAGGCATCGCTCCGCCTCCGCCGAAAGCAACCGGTGGTTTCCTGGACATCTACCGAGCCCTCGCGTTGGGCGCGGACGAAGGCGCGGGCCTCGCATTGGGCGGACCCGATACGGATCATCCGGAGGCGTAATGAGCATGAGCGAGCAGTGGAGGATGTACATCAACGGGCAGTTCCGCGATGCCGCCTCCGGGCGCACCGCACCCGTCGAGAACCCGGCGACCGAGGAGACGATTGCCGAGATCCCCTATGGGGACGCGAGCGACGCGGCTGAGGCCCTGAACGCCGCCGCCGCCGCGCTCCCCGCGTGGAAGGCCATGAACGCATGGGACCGCGCCGGCATACTCCAGCGCGCGGCCGCTCTCATCCGCGAGCGCGCCGACTCCATCGCCCACACCATGTCACTCGAAGTCGGCAAGCCCGTACCCGAGTCACGCGGAGAGACCCTCGCGGCCGCGGCGCAGTTCGAGTGGTGCGCCGAGGAGGGCAAACGCGCGTACGGCAGATGGGTCCCGCCCTCCAAGGACGGAGTCCGTCGCTGGGTGATACACCAGCCTGTCGGCGTCTGCGCCGCGATCACCGCATGGAACTTCCCCCTCCTCCTCCCGGCCCGCAAGATCGCCGCCGCCACCGCCGCCGGCTGCACCATCGTGGCGCGCCCGTCCATCCAGGCGCCGCTCGCCGCGATGGAGATGTTCGCATGCCTCCACGACGCCGGCTTCCCGCCCGGCGTCGTGAACCATGTGCTCGGCCCCTCGGGCGATCTCTCGCGCCTGTTCCTCGAGGATCCCGTCTGCCGCAAGATCAGCTTCACCGGCTCCACCGAGGTCGGCCGCGAACTCATGCGCGCGGCGGCCGACCAGATCAAGCGCCTGAGCCTCGAACTCGGTGGCAGCGCGCCCGTGCTCATCTTCCCCGACTGCGACATCGACGATGTCGCGAAGCGCACCGTCCAGGGCAAGTTCCGCAACAACGGCCAGGTCTGCATCGCCGCCACGCGCTTCTATGCGCATGAGTTGGTGTACGACGAGTACGTCGAGCGCGTGACCGCGTACGCGAAGGCGTTGCGCATCGGGAACCCCCTCGAGGATGGCGTGAACTGCGGGCCCGTGTGCAGCGCCGACACGGTGGGGCGCATCGAGAGTCTCGTCGCCGACGCGGTTGCCGGTGGCGCGAAGGTCGTCGCGGGTGGCAAGCGCCCCGAAGGACCCCAGTTCGAGCGCGGTCACTGGTTCGAGCCCACCGTCCTCGTGGATCTTCCTCGCACCTCGCGTCTCACGTGCGAGGAGGTCTTCGGGCCCATCATGCCCATCTTCCGCTTCTCGACCACCGAGGAGGCACTCGCGCTCGCGAACGCGACGGAGTACGGCCTCGCGGGCTACGTGTTCACCCGGGACCTCAACCGCGCCATCCAGGTGGCCGAAGGACTCGAGTGCGGGATCGTCGGCCTGAACGACATGGTCCCCGCCGCGGCCGAGTGCCCGTTCGGCGGAGTCAAGCAGTCCGGCCTCGGCCGCGAGGGCGGCAGTGAGGGCATCGAGGACTACCTCGACGTGAAGTACATCTCGGTGGGTCTGGCGTAACGACGCCGTATACCCACGCGACTCCGTCCCGCACTCGCACGCGGCATCTCCTCTCCCCGCGCGAAGCGGTTGCGGATCTAGTGGAGGGGCCGAATGGGGTGTCGCGAGCAACGAGCGACGGGGCCCCATCCGGCCTGTCTTCACCGAACCCCGTCCCGCCCTCGCACCGGGCATCTCCTCTCCCCTCCCCGCGCGTCCTTCGACTGCTCGGCCTGAACTACGGCCTCGCGCTCAGGATGACCGGTGCGGGGAGAGAATGAAGGAGAGGGGCCCCTTTCGATCTGTTTGGGCTGTGGCTCCGGCGCGCCTGTGCGAACGGAAGAAGCGGGAAGGGCTCCATCCGGCCCAGTACCTGCGGCCGGGCGTCGTGCGCTCGCCCAATCCCCTATCTCCCCGGCGGGCTTCCGCAGCCGCCCGGGAATCCCGGCGGCTGGTTCTGCCGCGTCCGCTCCATCTGCCGTTCCATGTCCTCCCGCATCTGGCGCATCTGCTCGTCCATCTGCCGCTGCGTGTCTTGCGCGTTTCCGCCCGCTCCCCACGGGTCAGTCGGCATGCCGGGCTGCAACCCCTGCTGCATCTGCAGTTGGTGTTGGGCCTGGGTCCGAGCCCCGCGGAACGCCGGGTAGACCAAGGCAATGGCGAGTATCCCGCACAGTAGGTAGGGGCTCAGGGCCGCTCCCACGGCGCGCCCGCTTCCCATGCCGTTAACGGCGATGTCGCCCAGCACAAGTGACACGATGGTCCATTGAGGCCGGCGCCCGCCTGGCGGTCCGAGGGGTCGTCCCCCGCGAGACCGCGCCATAGATCGACCGCCGCCGCGAGTTGCCCGTCCTGCTCCAGGGCGAGGGCGAGGTTCAGTCGGGCCGTGCGCGCGCGCGGCGCGATCTCGAGCGCGGACCTGAGAGACGCGCTTCCCCCCTCGAGGTCCCCCTTGCGGCACAGCGCGATGCCCAGAAGCACGTGCCCCTCAGCTACTCCGGGGCCTGCCGCGATGGCGCGTCGCGCCGTGGTGACAGCGTCGTCGAGGTGCCCGGCTGAGATCTGCGCCCGAGCCTCCTCACAGAGCACGTTCGGGTCCACGTGAGGTGGTGCGCTCATGGTGGCATCGCTCCGCAACGAGCCAGAATGGCGCGGAAGTGCGCCCTCCGCGGAGCGTCCACCTTCATGCAACCTCAGTCAACCTCTACCTCGCGCCCCTCGGCCGCGGACTTGTAGAGCGCGTCGAGGGTCTTCATCACATTGAGCACCTCGTCGCGCTTCACGATCGGCTCGGCCTGGCCGCGCAGAACGGCCACAAGATGCTCCGCCTGAACCCAGTGGCCCGCGAACTCCACGTTCCGGTCGGCCGGCACTTGCGGGTGCGTGTTCACCGGGTAGCTGCCCATGTTCGTCACGAGGGTCAGCGGGTCGAGCATCAGCCCGCCCTCGGCGCCAAGGATCATCGTCGAGCCCGTGTTCTGCGGGACGTTCGCCGCCCAGCTCGTCTTGAACGCCACGACCGCGTCGTCCTCGAGCCGGATGAACCCCGCCGCCATGTCCTCGACATCGAACTCCTTCGGGTCGTACCGGCGCGGGGTGATGACTCCGAGCGGCGCCCCACTCTCCGCGAGCGATTCCGCGAGCCCTTCGTCCCGGTTCCCGAACTTCGTCCACATCATGCTGCTCACGGCCTTCACCTTGGGGTTGCCCATGAGCCAGTACAGGAGGTCGATCGCGTGTACGCCGAGGTCATAGACCGGCCCCGCCCCGGAGTGCTGCTTGATGTGGAACTGACCCCACTTCGGGATGCCGCGCCTGCGGAGGAAGTAGGTCTCCGCGTAGTACATCTCCCCGAGCCTCCCGGACGAGGCGATCTCCTTCGCCGCGAGCGACTGCCCGCAGAAGCGCGCGGTCTGCCCGATGAAGAGCACCCGACCGGCCTTCTCCGCCGCATCGAACATCGCGGCCGCATCGTCGCAGCACACCGCCGCCGGCTTCTCACAGAGAACGTGCGCGCCTGCCTCCAGCGCCGCGACGCTCTGCTCCCGATGATACGCGTTCGGGGTGCACACCGAGACGACATCGGGCTTCTCCTCCGCGAGCATCCGCCGCCAGTCGCCGTACGCCTTGGGTATCCCCTTCGTCTCCGCGATCAGCCGGGCCCGCTCCTCGAGCGCGTCCGAAACCGCGACAATCTCCACGTCCTCACGAAGGTTCTGCCATGCGGGAATGTGCCCCGCGTTCGCGATCATCCCGGTGCCGATCACCGCGACCCTCAGGCGTCCGTTCGACATCTGCTCCTCCTCGCAACGGTGGCCGTCGACGACGGCGACAAACACCCTTCTACGTTCTGGCTACGCTCTCCCGCCGTCTTTCTTTCACTGCCGCACTCCACGTGGCTCCCCGCGTCTGAGAGGTCACTCGTCCCTGGGCTCGAACGTACATCACACCCGGCTTCACGCCGCACTGTCTGAGGAGGCAACCATGACCCATAGCCCACGCCGCGCCGCCGCCCTCATCGCTCCGCTCGCACTCACGGTCTGCTCTGCGTTCGCCCAGGACGCCGCCCCGCTTTGGACGGCGGAGGAGGTCATCGTCGTCGAGGGTTTCCAGGTCCCGGAGTGCGCCCTCCCGGTGGGCGACGGGGTGCTTGTCTCGAACATCGACGCCGATGCCGACAACTACTGGACCGACGACGGCGCCGGGTTCATCAGCCTGCTGAGCCCCGATGGCGAGGTGCTCGAGGAGCGCTGGCTCGAGCGTCTCGACGCCCCCAAGGGGATGTGCGTGGTTGGCGAGATGCTCTTCATCGCCGACAACACCCGCGTCCTGATGGTCCGCGACCGTCAGCTCGTCGGCGTGCTCGCGATGCCCGACGCTGAGCGCCTGAACGATATGGCGTCCGATGGTGAGTACGCCTACGTAACCGACACCCTCGCGGGCGCGATCTACCGCCTTGCGCCCGGCGGGGAGGTCATCGCGCTGAAGTCCCCCCGGTCCCCCAACGGCGTCACCTGCCATGAGGGCCGCGTGCTCGTCGCAAGCTGGCACCTGCATGACGTCTTCGAGGTCGATCCCGCCGGCGTCGAAGACCCGCGCGCCTTCGGGCTCGCCGAGCGCTTCACCAACCTCGACGGCATCGAGGTGCTCGAGGATGGCACGATCCTCGTCAGCGACTTCTATGGGAACAAGGTCTCAGCCATCAGCGCCGACGAGCGGTCGGTGACCACGCTGGTCGAACTCGAGTGCCCCGCCGACATCGGCGTGGACCGCGAGAGGAACCGCCTCTACGTTCCCCAGTTCCTCATCGACAAGGTCGCCGTCTTCGACCTCAAGCGCGTCGACGGATGAACCGGCGCGGGTGGGCGAGACGCCTCTGCCCCGCGGTCGGCGCACCGAACCGCGCGGCTGGGACGCAGGGGCGGTCGCCCACCCAGCCGAGCCTCGCGGCGGAGTCGGTTACGAAGCCGTCCGCGCCGCTTCGGCGGAGTGCGACTCAGCGCACCCACACTCCACCATCGCCTCGACCTTCGCGCGGATCGTCGCATGCCTACCGGGCACGCTCAGCACATCGCACTCCGTGCCGAGCACAAACGGATGCCCGGTCAAGCGCATGCGTTTCAGGAGCGACCGCGACTGCTCCCGGACCTCGTCCACCGTGATCTCCGCGTCGGAGTAGAGCCGCTTAGACGGCAGGTTCCCGAACAGCACCACGTCCGAGGGCACAAGCGCCGCATCCTCCGACAGATCGCGCGAACTCCCAAGGCTAAGGATGGCCGGGTTGAGTGAGCCGAAACGCTCCACCATGGCGGCGGTGAGTTCGCCGCAGCAATGGAACAGGAGGTCCACCCCCCGCGCGGCCAGCCGATCCCGGATGCGCCGGTTCGGAGCGATCGCAAACCGCTCGAAGACGTCCGAACCCGCCTCCATCTGCCTCGGAGACACGTACACCACGTTCGCCGCGGGCTCGGCCACGAAGAGCGCCCGGGCCCCGGCGTCCATCTGGGCGTCCACGTAGGCCCCGACGATCGCCTCGGCGATCTCCAGCGCGCCCTCGACCAACCGGATTCCGTCATCGTCCTCGCCCGTGAGGCCCTCCCCCGCCAGGGCGAGCGGGAGGATTGGGTCCGCCACCAACTTCGTCATCAGCGAGAACGGACCGATGCACATCCCCACCGGCGCAAGGTCCTGAGTCTCCGCGACCTTCGCGATCGCGCCCGCCATCGCCCGCATCCGCGCGCTCAACGCGCCGCCCGCCTCACGCGCCTTGCGAAGCGCGGCTTCGTCGGGCGGCCGCTCGAAGTGAAACGTCCGGGCCTCCGCCTCGGGGACGCCCAGAGCCGCCGCCAGATGGAGCTTCTCCAACTCGAGATCCATCGTGGGAAGCGCCAACGGGCTTCCGAACCCGCGCGCCGCGGCGATGAAGACCTCGCCGAGAGCCGGCCCGTCCAACAACACGGCTTCCGGGTCCTCGCATTCGCGCAGCGCGAGGTCTGTCGCGATGGGCAGAACGGAGCCCGGCTCGGCCAGCTTCAGGTACCAGTCGCGTTTCATCTCAAAGCACCTCACGCGCCGACTCCCCGCTCCTTCACCCGACGGAAGTCTAGGCGGACGGCTCAGGACGGTCTGGCGCTTCGGTGCGATGTTGCTGGTAGGATCGCGTCATGGTCTGGCGCTCTGGTGCGCTCTGGGATTCTCGTGCGCCGATGACCGCTGAGCCTTGCGCGGAGGGTGCGGCGCGGGTGGGGTTCGGAGAGGCCGCGTGGGCGGCGACCCCAATCGGTCACCCCGCGCGCCGCTTGCGCAAGGCCACTACAGGATGCCGCGGCGGTTTTTGCGGTAATCGCCCGGCGTCTGGCCCGTGTGCTTCTTGAAGACCTTCGTGAAGTAGCTCTGGTCCCGGAAGCCGCAGTCGAGGCTCACCTCGACGATCGTCTTCTCCGTCCGGTAGAGCATCGCGCGCGCGCGGTCGACGCGCATCTTCGAGAGCAGATCGGTGAAGGACTCCCCGAACGTCTGTTTGATAACACGACTGAAGTGCGCCGGGGAGAGGCACGCGACGCGGGCGACTTCATCTCGTGACAGGTCTTCGTGAAGATGGTCCTCCATGTACTTCAGAGCGGCTCCCATCAGCGCCGTGATCGGGTAGCTGTGATGCGTATGGATCGCGTCCATGATCCGCTCCAGCATCTCGACGAGCCACGCGCACAGCTCCTCCTCCCCCTCCACCTCCGCGAGCGCCGTGAAGGACGAGTAGTTCGCGCCGAGCAGTTCGCTCGGGTCGCCCCCGGCCTCCACCGCCCCCCGCGACATGGTGACCACGAGTTCCAGAAGGAAGCTCCGCAGCAGTTCCGGCCGGTCCCGCCCCACGAAGTAGATCCCCACCAGGATCCGGTTCAAGATCTCCCGCGCCGTCGCGCGGTCGCCCCGCTTGATGGCCGCCAGGAGATCGGGCTCCTCCACGAGGTACAGCTCCCGGATCGACTCGTAGCCGCGCTCCTTGGCCGCGTGGATCGCCTCGGCCCGCTCCGACTCCCTCCGGCTTGCCGCGCGTCGCTGATGCAGCAGCGCTCCGTTGGTCAGGTTGCGCTCCTCCGCCCGGGCGAGAAGATCCATCGCCGCCTCGCGGATCTGCGACGGCGTAAGCGGAGGGCTCTCATCGGAAGGGTGACTGTGCGCCGCCGACACGAGCCCGCCGACGAGGATCGCGTTCTCCATCAGCGGCACGGCCCACAGCATCGCCCCGGACGGGCAGAGATGCACCGTCGGCTCTCCCCATCGAAGCGACTCCCGCAGCGCCGCGGCTCTCACCTCCGCGCATTCCGCGCTCTCGGCGCACCCGCGCAGGCCGCCTCCGTTCCGCGTCAGCAGCGCGCCTTCGCGGTCGCACAGCACGCAACGGAGCCCCCAGGCCTGGCGGTAGTCGCGGGCTATGGACTCACAGTACGGCCGCATCTCCTCGACCGAACGCACAAGGGCTCGGCCGTT
>CAZCER010000059.1:0-13283 GCA_964497385.1 uncultured Armatimonadia bacterium
GACGCGACAGGCCCGCGAACTCATCGCCGATCACCTGGCGGGCCCGCTCTTCCGGATGCTCTTCATCTCGCTCTTCCGGCGCATCAACCTCGCCTACCTCGACGGCGCGCCCGAACTCCCGCTCGTCCAGGACGGCGCCGCCGTCTCTCTCTACGCCATGGCCATGACCGGACACGCTTGGCAATCGATCGACGAACTCGCCGATCTGCTCCTCGCTCAGCCGGTGCTCAGATCCCTCGAGGGAACGGGCTTTCCGGGCGAAGCCGGCCGGGTCGTCCGCCTCCGCTTGCTTCGCTACTGGCACTGGTTCGGGCTCATCGAGGAACGCAAGGTCGCGGGCAAGGGCCTCTACGGCGAGGCGAGGGAGTACCGCAAGACCCCCCTCTTCGACCAGTTCATCCGCTTCAACGCTCCCGAGTGGATCCGCACTCCCGTTGACGACGCCCCCTAGCGCGAGTCACACGCCCCTGACCCCGCACCTCCGCCCAGCCCGCGTCACCTCAGCCTCGGCGTCACAAGCGCGCCCTCGGCCTGCTTCTCGAGATCGTGGTAGGCCCCGTAGAAGACCGAGTTGCAATCCAGCCAGAGCGTGATGCGGTGGAGGTCCTCCGCCGAGAGCCGCGCACCGCAATGCTCGCCCTCGAGGAGAGGCAGCAGCCTCGAGGCGCGCGCGCCCACCTGACCCGCGATCGAGTACGACGTCCCGTTCTTCCGCAACCCCGACCCGTTGCCCCCGTGCTTCGCCCACGCGAACGGGGCGAGCGACACGTACGACCGCGTCCACCCGTACGACTCCGACGCCGCCCCGCTCAGATCGAGCGCCCCTTCGGCGGCGTGGCAGGCCACGCAGTTCCTGTCGAGCACATCCTGCACCAGCCGAGCGTACGACACGGGGTACGCGCCATCCACCTCAGGCTGGAGCGTGGACGCGTGACGCCTCAGCGCAAGAGGCGGGCCCTGTCCGACGGGCGGGGCCTCATGCTTTGGCTCATGGCAGCCCTGACACGTGAGCGTCTCTCCCGGCTGCGCGTACGTGTCCGAGCGCATCGTCTGGATCGCCATGCCCCGGCCGTCGAGCGCCTGGAAGTACACCGGCGCGCCGGCGGGCATCTCGAAGTGGGCGCTCCCGTCCGCCTCCACCGGCACGGTCCCCAGAACGCCTCGCGCCACGGACTGATCGCCGATTCCTATGTTCGGCTCCGCCGCGGGCGGCGTCTCTTTCGGGAAGAGCTGCACGACGCGGAGCGCTTCGACCCGCGCGTCCTCAGGCCACGCGAAATCGCTGTCGTAGACGTTCAGCACCGCCACCGTCGCCATCCCCTCCCGCGCCCCCGACGGGGCCGGCAAGGGCCGCACGGGCGGCTTGGCTCTCGGCGCCAGAGGGATCGGGTCGAGGCACGGGACGCTCGGGTCGCGGAAGACGAGTTCGCGGTTTCCGAACGCGTCCACGAGGTACACGCCGTAGTTCGCGTGACGCCGGTCGTACACGCAGAGGTGGTAGGTCTCGCTCAGCGGCCAGGGCGACCCGTAGTCCTCGAACGCAAACCGCGCGTGCCGGCCGCCCTCCTCGGCCTCCGGGAAAAGCGTGTACGGGGTCAGCCGTTTGACCTGCGACATCGCGCGGTCGTCCGGGACGCGGTGATCCACCAGGACGAGCGACCCGTACGCCTGCCCGTGGTGCGGCGCCGCGACGGCAACATAGCGGTGCGATCCGGGAATCGCACGGATCGACATCTCCATCCACGGACGGCTCTCCCGCACCGACGGGTAGTTCCCGTGGTAGCTCCGCGGATCGCCGCCATGGATCGTCGTCAGCCACGGATGGTGCGCGATGTCCGAATCCCGATCGACGTAATCCCAACGCGTGTAGATGAGCGACCCGTCCTGCGTCACGCTCGGATGCCACTCGTGCGTCTCGTGCACGCTCAAAGCGCGGATCCCGCTTCCGTCCGCCTCCATGCGGTGCAGCGTGTAGGTCGGGTCCGGCCGCAGCCCGCATCGCAGGTACCCTCCGCGCCGGTCCGACACGAACGCGATCCCGCCATCCGGCAGATAGACGGGATCGAAGTCATTCCAGGCGCCGTCGGTGAGCTGCTCCAAGCGCTGTCCGTCCACGCTCGCGCGAAAGACGTGATAGCAGCTTCTCGGCGTCCAGAGCACCTCATAGGGAACGTAGTCCGTCCACTTCTCCACCACGCGATCGGCGGCCGTCCACGCGAAGAGGACCTCAGTCGCGTCGAAGCTCAGATCGAGGGAGAGGAACGACCCGCCCTCGAGCCCCCGCATCGTAAGCGGCCGCACGAGCGTCGGCGTCTCCCCGAACGCGTTCCGCAGAACGCGCACGTCCCCGCCGCGCGCGGCGTGGAACCCGAAGTACTGGTCCACCATGTGCTCGTAGCCCGCGCGGTCGTGGGTGAGGAAGACGAGGTCGCCGAAGTCGAGCAGCGGGTTTCGAAACGCGATCCGGCGGCGCAGCGCACAGAGGTCCGCGAACAGCTCCTCACGCGCCGGTCCGTCGCTCACCGGAGTGGCCGCGGCCCGTTCGCCCAGCCGCTCCAGCTCCACCGCCTCGGCCGACAGGTCCGGCGCCCCTGGCATTCGCTGGAGGTCGCTGCGAAGCGCGCGGGCACGACGAATCAGGACATCGAGAGGATCGCGGTCCGTGCCGAGCAGAAGCGCCTCAGGCCGGAGGGTCTGCTCGCGCAGCGCCTCCCCACTCACCGGCCCCCACCCGCCGTCCGCGGGCCGTTGCGCCAGAAGCTCGGTGAGTTCGGCGTACTGGTCGGCCCAGTCGTCGGCCACCAGATCGGCCCATGCCGAGCCGCTGACCGCGACGACGCACCCGACCACGACAGAGAACCACGGGGCTCCGCGCATGAGCGTCCTCCCTCAGTTGGAGGCCCCTTCTCTCGCGTTCGCGTGAGTCCTTGTTGCGGACACGACGCCCTCGGGCCCAGGGCCCGAGGAACAACGCCTCGCACTCGCACAAGGCGCCTCCTCTCCCCGCGCGAAGCGTCCGCGGGGAGAGGATTGAGGAGAGGGGCCCCGCAAAGAACGAGCGACGGGACCCCATCCGGCCTGGCACGCCTACGGTCATGCCTCTCGCCTACTCGACCACCATCTCCACCGGCTCCGCGTCCGAGCGGTTCTCCGTGTTGTAGTACTCATACACCGTGCTCTTGGGCGTCTTCGCCTTCAACGGGAACCGAGCCGTCAGACCATAGCTGAACTCGATCTCCTGATTCGGCGCCAGTTCCTCGAAGTAGACGATCACCTGCCGGCCGGTCATGTTGTAGCGGTCGATGACTCCCTGGTCGACGAGTTCCGCGAAGCTCCCCGAATCGACCGTGAAGCCCGGCGGCACGCCGAGGTCCACGACGACCATGCTCGTGGTGGCGGGGGTGTTGTTGCGGATCTCCACGTTCGCCTGAACGGTGTCGTCCTTCGCGAGTTGCGTCTTGTCGTAGGTCACCTGGATCGAGAGCGCCTCCAACGTCTCGGGCGCGACGCCCTTCCACGGCGTGTAGTACCTGCCCACGACCTGGTAGAGCGCCCCACCCTCGCCCGCGTAGCGCACCCGGATCTTGTTCGCGCCCGGCTGGACCGCCTCACCGCAGTCGATCACGCGCACCACGTCGGCATCGTCCGGGGTGATCGCGAAGGCCCCAACCTGCTTGCCTCCGCACTCCACGATGACCTCCCCGTCCGACTTCGAAGTCGCGCCCTTCTGCGCCATTGTGAGCGCCCTGAGCGCAAGCATGGTGGCGTTCGTGGAGTACCACGTCCCATTCGGATCCTTCGTCTCGATGAGGTACGTCAGCACCTGCGTGACCTCGGCCGTGTAGAGCCCGCTCCGCATCAGCGCGAGGACGGCCATGCCGGTGGCCTCGAGGTCCGCTGAGATCCCGGTGCTGTTCGTGACCCCGCTGATCTTGGAGCCCCACCACATCTTCTCGCCCTCGGTCTGGGCCATCCCCACGAGCGCTTTGAGCGCCTCCTCGGTCTCCGGTGAGAGCTTCCCTTCGGCAAGCGCGTTGTCCGCCCCCACGAGGCCGTTGCACACGATCGCGAGTGAGTACGGTTCCGAGGCCTTCTTCCAGTTCGCGCGGACGTACGCCGCGCTCTTCGCGATCCGCGCATCCGTGCAGCCGGAGTGCGTGAGCCCCCACACCACGTACGCGGTCGGCAGGAGTTCGTTCACCTGCACCCGCCCCCACGTCTCCGCGTGGTAGTGGCTCGCATCCGGCTGGTAGACGCCGTTCGCGTCGGCCTGGCCAAGGAGCCACTGCTGCGTCCGTGCGATGATGGCGGGGTCCACGCTGTGCACGGCGGACATGTCGAAGAACTCCATCAGGCCGTAGGCCGTCAGCAGCTTGTTCGCCGGGGCGTCTCCGAACCACGAGAAGCCGCCGCCCGGGACCTCATACGCCACCATCCGCTGGTAGCCCGTGTTGATGAGGCCCTCGGCCTTCATCCGGATCTCCGGTGTGATCTGCCCGGTGCTCTTCATGTAGTCGAGCACCATGATGTTCGGCCATGTCGCCGAGGAAGTCTGCTCGAAGCAGCCGCTCGGCATCCGCAGAACGCTGTCGAGACCCTCGACAATCTGCGAGAAGATCCCCGGGTAGACCTTGACGAGGATCTTCGACGCGCCGGGCACGGCGTCCGCGGGGATCTCGACCGTCTCCTCGACGTCCCCGCGCAGCCTGCCGTTCGCCGTGACCTCCTGCATGTGCCCGTCCGGAGTCACCTCGATCGTCCGCCGGATGGCGTCGTTCATCTTCGAGCCGTACGCCCGCACCGTGAGCGTGTGGTCGCCGATGTCGTGGACCTTCAGGTGGTAGTAACGGACATCCACGTCGTTCGCCGCGATCTCGAGCGTCTGCGTGGCCTCCCCGCTCAGCGTGAACCACTCGCCCGTCTCAAGTTCGAGCCGCACCGACTGCTCGCCCGGCAGGTAGTTGTAGACCGCCACGGGGATCGAAACCTCATCCCCCTGCGTCAGTGCGACCGGCAGGTCGATGTCCACGAAGAAGTCCTGGAAGCAGCGCAAACCGGTCGTCGTCGATCCGAGCTGCCCCACCGCGCTGTTCGCGATCGCCGCGAGCCGCCACGTCGTGATCGAATCCGCCATCGGCATCGTCAGCGTCGCCTTGCCGTCCGCGCCGGTGATGAGCGACGGCTCGAAGTACATCGTCTCGGGGAAGTACTCCCGCACCCGAACCGGCGCGCCCCCGCTCGCCGTCTCCGGTTCGGCGGCGCTCGGCACGGCGAAGTCCATCATGTCGCGCTCCACAGCCATCCCGCCGGGCCCCATCTCGCCTTTGGCGCCCGCCAGCCCGAGGGCCCCGCGCCCGCCGAAGCCTCCACCGCCCATGCCGCCGCGCCCCCACGCCAGGTGGACGTTTCGCGCGCCCTCCTCATCCGCGAACCACATGCCCGGCGCCATCAGCGACATGATCACATCGTCATACGTCTCGAACCTTCCGTCCGGCCCGGCCGACACCACCGCCACGTTCGCCCATCCCAGGCTCCGGTCCGCGGAGGGCGAGAGCTTCACCTCGCGGCCCCACTTGTCGCGCGCGTCCTCCGACTTCAGCACGCCCCCCGCGACCAGCTTCGCGAGCGTCACCTCGGCCGCCGCCTCTCCGCCCCGCTCGCCCTGCGCCTCGACGTACTTCTGGAGCCCGTCCTGAATCCGCTGCAGGAGAGGCGTCATCTCCTCGGCCCACGCGCCCTTCACCTCGCCCGCGCGCTGCGCGAAAGTGTCGACCTGGAGGACCTCCGGCGCCGGCGGCTCGACCCCCGCGAAGAGAACCTGCGCGGCCCGATCGACCGGCCGCGAGTCCCGCGTCGGCTCCGAGACGAGCGAGGCCATCTCGAACCCGTGGATCTCGTACCGCGGCTTCATCAGCTCTTGCTCGAGGTAGAAGAACACCTTCTCCATCCCCGGCTGGAGTTCCTGAAGCGCGAACACGCTCTCATCGACCACGTTGATCCCGAGCGCCGCCGCGACCGGCTTCCCGTCCGAGTTCGTGACCGCGAACTGAAGCGTCGCCTCCGAGCCCGGCAGGTACGTCTCCTGGTCGGCCTCGATGTCGATGGCGAGGTCGCTCGCCGGCTGCACAAAGAGCGGGCGCGTGTCCCGCACGATCTGCCCGCTCGGGTTGATCCGGTACGCGTTCACGTAAAGCGTTCCGGTGAGTTCGGGCGTCAGCCTCAGCGTCGCCTCGCCCGAGCCGTCTCTCACATCGGCCGCGGCGGTGAGCATCGTCTGCTTGTCCTTCAGAACGTCGAAGTAGATCGCGCCGCCCTTCGCCGCCGTGAAAGCCCGTGCACGGATCGTGTCCCCGACCTCGGCAACCGCCTTGTCGAGCCGCAGGAGAAGCGCGTCCGAACCCGCCGCATCGACCGGCAGATCGATCGTCGCCTCGGTCTCACTGCCGTCGGCGAGGCTCGCGGACAGCGAGAGGCTGACGGGCATGCCCGATGCCACGTCTCCGCCGTCGAAGCCGCCCATGCCCGGCCCCATCATGCCGCCGCCGAAGCCGCCTATGCCTCCGGCGTCCGCGTTCGGCGCGGCCAGTGCGGTCGGAGTCAGGACCACCTCGGCGATGCCCAGCGCATCTGTCCGGATCGCGGCCCTGGGCTGCGCGAGCGCCTCCCCGCCGGCCGTTGCCGACAGCACGTTCACAGTCGCCTCAACGGGCTCGCCCGTCGGCCGTGACGCGAGAACGTAGACGGTGTTCTCCACACCCGGCACGAGCGTCCCCGACTCCGGAACCGCGTTCAGTCGCACGTGACCGGCCGCGACCGAGGCCGTGTGGACCGCGTTCTCGGTGTGCTCAGCCTGGTCCACGACCTCCACGTCAAACTGCAGGAAGGCGTTCCCCTGCTCGATAGGCTGGCCGACGAAAGCGTCCGGGAGATCGCACTCGAACGCGTACGTCCCGTTCGCGTCGGTCTTGCCCTCGCACACGGCGATCTGCGTGAGAGCCACATCGAAAGTGCTCACGCGAACGGCGACCTTCGCGTCGCTCGTGGGCTTCCCGAAGAAGTAGTCGGCCTGGACCTTCCCCTCCACCCTCTCGCCGGGAAGGTAGTAGTCGCGGTCCGTCGTCACGGTCACCTTGTACTTCGGGAGCACGTACTTCTTGACCACGACCGTCTTCTCGGCGACGTCCTCACCCACAATGGCCTTGACCTTGTAGTCGCCCATGTTCACTTCATCCGCGAGCTGGAAGTCCGCGGAGACAATGCCGAAGTCGTTCGTCTCGAGCGCCTGCTTGAACACCTTATTGCCCTTGCCGTCCGAGACCTCGAGCGTCACCTCGCGACCCGAAAGCGCGTCGAGCGCCGGCCGCTTCAGCGCGAGAGCCCGGAGATGCATGATCTGCCCCGGCTGGTAGATCGGCTTGTCCGTGGTGAGGAGTACCTGAGACGACTCCGCCAGCGTGATGACCCGCGCGGCCTCCTCGGTCCGGCCTCGGTACGCCGCCGTGACCGTGAGGTCGTACGCCCCGATCGGAAGCTCCGGTACGTCGAAGGCAGCCTGCACCGTCCCCAGCCGGTCCGTCGTCCCCGAGTAGAGCGTCGACCGACGGCCCGACTCCTGGCCCTGGAGCCGCACCGCCACGCGGGCGCGGGAAGCCGGCACGCCGCGCGCGTGGTCCGTAACCACGATCCGCAAACCGGCCGTGCTCCCCGGGAGCCAGCTCGGCTGCCCCACAATCTCGATCCCAAGAGGCGACAGCTCGCCCGCGTCGCCCTCGGCCGCGTCGAAGTGTCGCACCGGCGCAAGCCCCCCTATCGTCAGAAGAACCATGGCCCCGAAAGCCAGGAAACTCCGAATGGATCGCTCTCTACGTGCCCTCTGCATGGCGTACATCCTCCCGCATGGTAGCGTTACGGGCTTGGACTCCCCCCGAGCCTCACTGATTGGATGGCCTTCGCCAATGACGCGCTCCACCCTCCGATTCCGGCAGGGCGCCATGGCCCTCCGGGCGAAGGCCTCGACGGCGCCTGAAGACCGCGGCGCCCGCGAGGACCCATGACCCAAACCACGCGCGTCGACTTCCACTGCCACTCGGTCTTCTCCGACGGCGCCCTCGACCCCGAGGCCCTGGCGGACCAACTCGCCGCCGACGGCGTCCTCTACGCCGCGCTCACCGACCATGACGCCGTCGAGGGCCTCGAGAGCTTCCGCCAGGCCGCGACGCGACGCGGCATCGGCTGCGTGAGCGGCGTCGAACTCACCGTCCGCATGGGGCCTCAGGAGGCCCACCTGCTCGCCTATGGATTCGACCCGACTCATCCCGAACTCCTCGCGACCCTCGTCGCCCAGCGCCAGGCCCGGCCTCCCGCCGCGCACAGCGTCACCGACGCCGTCCGAGCCCGAGCCGCCTCCTCACCGCCGGCTTCTCGCCCCCCCGCTCCTCCCGGCGGGGCCGCCCCAAACGGACGCCTGGACATCGCCGACGCCATTGCCCTGATCCACCGCGCCGGCGGCAAGGCCTTCCTGGCGCACCCGCTCACCGTCGAGACCGACTTCGACCGCCTCGCCCGCGTCGTCGCCGCCCTGCGCGAAGAAGGGCTCGACGGCATCGAGGTCCACTACGGCCCCTACCCGCCTGACGTGCGCGAGCGCCTCGCGCGCATCGCCCGCGAGAACGGCCTGATCGCCAGCGCCGGAAGCGACGGCCACCACCGCCCCTTGCCCGGCGCGCCCCCGTTCGGCGTCGACGTCCCCTCCGACTGCTGGAAAGCCCTCCGCGACGCCGTCGTGCGGCCCCTCGGCGATCCGAGCGCGGACCGACCCGCATCCGAGGCCCCCGCCCACGCGCGCCCCCGTCCTCGTTTTCGCTACGTCATGGCGCGCATTGTCGCTCCGACCGTGCTCGTCATGGCGCTCTTCCTCGTCGCGATCTTCGCCGTGTTCCTGCCGGCCTTCCAGCGGTCCCTGCTCGAGCGCAAGCGGGAGATGATCCGCGAACTCACGAACTCCGCCTGGAGCGTCCTCGAGTCCGCCGAGCGCGACGAAACGGCTGGGCTCTTCACGCGCGAGGAGGCCCAGCGACTCGCCGCCTCCCGCATCGAGATCCTCCGTTACGGGCCGGACCGCAAAGACTACTTCTGGCTCCAGGACACCACCCCCCGGATGGTCATGCACCCGTACCGGCCCGAGCTGAACGGACAGGACCTGACGTCCTTCGAGGACCCGCGGGGCGAACGCGTCTTCGTGCGCTTCGCCGAGATGGTCCTTGAGCGCGGCGAAGGCTACGTCGACTACTACTGGCAATGGAAAGACGACCCCTCGCGACTCGAGCCCAAAGAGTCCTTCGTCAAGGCCTTCGAGCCCTGGGGCTGGATCATCGGCACCGGCATCTACATCGAAGACGTGCAGCGCGAGACCGCGCGAGTCGAGCGCAGTCTCGTGCTCACCTCGCTCGCCATCGCCGCCGTCGTGCTCCTCCTCTCCCACGTCGTCCGCCAGAGCCTCCGGTTGGAGCGCGACCGTTCCGCCGCCGAAGAGGCCCTCCGCGCCTCGCGCGAGCGCTACCGCTCCCTCGTGGAGGCCACCACCGAAGGCGTCCTCATGGTCGTGGACGGCCGCTGCCGCTACGCGAACCCGTTCCTCCTGCAGACGCTCGACCGCTCGCGCCAGGAACTCCCCTTCCTCGACCTCGAGGACGTCCTGCCCCGCACCGACGAGAACCGCGCCGCCTGGGACGCGATCGACGCCCTGCCTGAGGGAGGCGCCGCGGAGGCCGTCGTGCGGCGGCGCGACGGGGCTCCCGTCGACGCCGCCGTCGCCGTCAGCCCGGCGGCCGCCGCCGGCATGGACGGCGTGATACTCCTGATCAAGCCGCTCGGCCGGACCGAGCGCCTCAGCGCCGCGTCGGGGGGCGGGCCCTTGCCCCCCGAGACCGCCGACGCGGCCGGCGTCGGTCTCTTCCGAGCCCGCGCCACCTCCGGCGCCACCGTCCTACACGCCAACACCGAGGCCCAGAGGCTGCTCCGCGTCGCCGGACGCGGCGGCGATCCGCTCACGGTCGCGTCGCTCTTCCCCGACCCCGCCGCCTGGGGCGACTTCCTCGCCGAAGTCAACCGCGAAGGCTCTGCCGAGCGCACCGTCCACAGCCACTCGCCTGACGGCCAACCCCTCGCGCTCGCGCTCCGCGCCGCCCTTGTCACCACCGAAGGCACGGACCGCGGGCTCATGGACTGCGCCCTCGAGGACGTCACCGCGCGAACCCGGGACGAGGCCGAGCGAGCCGCTCTCATCGAGCGCCTCCAGTCGAGTCTTCTCTTCCTCCACGAACCCATTCGGGAGATCGCGCGAGAGGGCGTCCGCTGCGCTCTCGACACGCCGGTCCGCATGGTCGCCGCCCGCATGACCGCCGACCGAACGAGCGTCGCCCTCGTCACCTCCGAGGACGGTTCGGTCATCGGGCTCTTCACCGACCACGACCTCCGCGAACGCGTCGTCGCCTCCGGGGCCGACCTCTTGTCTCCGGTCTATCGTTTCATGAGCGCTCCCGTTCTCACGATCAGTGACGACGCGGGCGTCTACGAGGGCCTCATGGCCATGGACGAGCACGGCGTCCGCCGCCTCGCGGTCGTCGACCATGAGGGCCGGATCACCGGCGTCATCCGCGAACGCCAACTGCTGCAGTTCCCCAGCTACGGCCCCATCGTGCTCGAGCGCGAGATCGCCCGCGCCGAGAGCCCCGAGGCCGTCGCCGCCTCTTGCCGCCGCGCGCCGGCGCTCGCGAGAGCGCTCTTCGACAGCGGCGCCCGCCCTCAGCGCGTCACGCGAATGCTCACCTCGATCCGCGACGCCGCCGCGACCAGGCTCGCCGCGTTCGCCGAAGCCGATCTCGGGCCGCCCCCGACGCCTTACGCCTTCCTCGCACTGGGCAGCCATGGCCGGCAAGAGACCGTGCTCTCGAGCGACCAGGACAGCGCGCTGATCTACGAGGACCCGCCCGAGCCCCGCGCTGAGGTGGACGCCTACTTCCGTGACCTCGGCCAACTCCTCGCCGACTGGCTCCACGAGGCCGGCTGCCCCCGCTGCAACGGGGGCATGACCGCCGCGAACCCCCGCTGGCGCCAACCCCTCTCCGCCTGGCGCCGCTGCTTCGCCGAGTGGATCGCGAAAGCCGACGCCCGCGAAGTGCTGGAGTTCTCCGTGTTCTTCGATCTCCGCCCCGTCTGCGGCGACCCGGAACTCGCCCGCGCGCTCCGCGACCACATCGACGAGGAACTCGGCGGCCACCCGGGCTTCCTCCTGCAGCTCGCCCGACCCATCGTCGAGTACCGTCCCCCCTTCCGCCTCTTCGGCCGCCTGCCCGCCGGCTCCCTGAGCGTCAAAGAGGCCCTCGCACCCCTCGTCAGCTTCGCTCGCCTCTACGCCTTGCGGCAGGGGCTCAGACAGACCCACACGCGCGACCGCCTCGTCGCCCTCGCGGAGGCCGGCGTGCTCAACCCGGCGAGCCGCGATGCGACCCTCGACGCCTACGACGCCCTCATGCGGCTCCGGCTGCAACGCCAGGTCCACGGCTCGGCCGAGGAAGGCGCCTCCCCCGACTTGGTGGACTACCACAGCCTCGGTTCGGTCGACGCGATGCTGGTGGACCAGGCATTCTCCCAGATCGTCGCCCTGCAGAAACGCGTGAGCCACGACTTCCTCGGCGACTCCCCGGGCGCCTAGAAGCCGGCAGGGGAACGCCACACGCCTCTCGAACGTTCCTGGTACTGATGGAGCCGCGCCGTGCGGGTGGTGTGAGGTGCGCGTCGGACGCGGAACATCTGGAGCGCGCGGCCCGGCGCCGCGCGCCTGCAAGGGGCGCGGAGCCCCGGGGAGGCCGATGGAAATGTCTGGATGCCGTGCACCGTTCGCGCTCTTCGCGATCCTGTCCGCCGTGTGTCTGCTCACCACCGTGGTCAACGCCCAGCCCGCCGATGCGCCGATCTGGCCCATGGCGGGCTACGACCTCGCGAACTCCAACAGCTCCCCTTGGCCGCCGCCGGTGACCGGCGAGATGGCCTGGAGCGTCCCCCTCTCGGACGACGGGCCCTTCCCGCTCTCGCCCTGCGGGTCGCCCGTCGTCGGAGCCGATGGCGCCGTCTACGTCATCTCCGATAGCGGCGCTCTCTGCGCCATCGCGCCCGACGGCGCACGCCGCTGGTCGGCGAAGCTCACGGACCGCGCCCCGTCCTCTGCGGCGATCGCGCCCGACGGGACGCTCTACGTGGTCGCCGGCGCTGGCGATGCGTCCGATGAACCGGGGGAGTTGATCGCGGTCAGCCCGGCCGGCGACGTCCTCCGCAGCCGAAGCATCCCCGCCTGCAAAGCCGACCCGGTTGTCCTTCCCGACGGACGCGTCTGCCTCGCCTGTCTCAGCCAACTCCTGGTTCTCGACTCAGCCGGCGCCGATCTGTGGTCCTTCTCGTTTGAGGGCGCGTGCTTCGATCGTCCGGCTCTCGACAAGGACCTTAACGCCTACTTCGGGACAACCACCGGCCTACTGTACGCCGTGAGCCCCGAGGGCAAGGAGATCTGGCGTGTCGAGGCGGGCGGCGCCGTCGAGGTCGCCCCTTGCCTCGGGCCCGACAACCTCCTCTACGTCTCCACCTGCGGCGCGAACCGCGAGTTCGGGAACGGCGACCTCCGCGCCTTCGACCTGACCGGCAAACAGGTCTGGAGCTACCACGCGGTCGGCCGCCCCCACACCGCGCCCGTCGTCGGGCGGCGCGGGCCCGTCGTCTTCTCCGGCCGCACAGGTTGGCACACCCCGCCGGGCTACTCCATCGTCCGTCCCGCGCGCCCGTTCGGTCCCGACGGGGGCGCGGGGTGTTCGTCCGGCAGCCGCGCGCCCACGATGAGACCGCTCGCCTCCGATGCGGGCGTCCACTACGAGGCGCAGGAGGGCTTCCTGGAGCGCGATGGGCCCCCCTGGCGCGGAGCCTTCGCTGAGGCCGGCGGCCTGGATGGCAACGCCGTCGGCGCCGCTATGGCCCCCGACGGCACGCTCTACATCGTGACCGACAAGGGGATCCTCTGCGCGTTCCGTGACCCGGCCGCCAGTCCCGGGTTCATCGCCCCCTGCGCCACCGAAGAGACGTGGGAAGCGATCCGAGCCATTCTCGTCGCGCCCGACGAGACCGCGCTCATCGGAGCGATCGACTCCCTCTTGGCTCTCGAGGACGCCGCGATCCCGGCCTACATGCTCCTTCAAGGCATCGAGTTCCGCTACCCCGAGAGTGAGGCCCTCCGAGCC
>CAZCER010000060.1:0-12190 GCA_964497385.1 uncultured Armatimonadia bacterium
GCCAGGATGGCAATGATCGCGATAACAACAAGCAGCTCTATGAGTGTGAAGCCTCTCCTGCGCATGCTTCCGTCCTTTCCGCCCACATGCGAACGGTCCCGTCCGGGTCGGCGTCGCGAACGAACTCCTGACCGCCGTCCCAGCCACTGCCCACTCCGGCCGCGTACCCGCGCCCGGCGCCTCCACGCGTGACCTAACTCGCCCATGCGGCTTCGAGCGGCGCCGCCGCTCCTCTAAGGAACGCGCATCCCTCCAATCCGGCCGGCGCATGCTCTCCGTTGGATCCCGATGCAACCGGCGCTGCGAGCAGTACGACTAGCGTCATGAATCTTTTTCACAATATTCCGAAACAAACACCGAGTCAACTGGCCCTGTCGGAGGAATCCGTGCTTTGATAACGTTTACGCGGTGCAGTGACCCCTGGGCCGGCGGCGTCGTCCGGACTCGGTTCGATGGGATGGGGGGAGAGTCGAGAGGCGTGCGAGCGCCCCCTCTCCGCCACGCCGGGGCGGCGTGGCGGAGAGGGGGCGAGGAGCGCTACTTCTTCTTCGCCTGCAGTTTCTCGGCTTGAGCGGCGGAGCCGATCGAGAGGCCGGTCCCGAGCTTCCAGCGCTTGATGGGATCGGGGCGCCCGGTCTCGGCCTCGCGCTTGGCGATGTGCGCGTCCATGCGCTTCTTGAGGAACTTGTAGACCTCGGGCTCCTGGTCCGCGACGTTGTTGTACTCCAGCGGATCGTGGACAAGGTTGTAGAGTTCGCGCTTCGGGAAGCCGTGGAAGTCGGGCTCGAGGGCCTCAATGAGCTTCCACTCGGCCGTGCGGATCCCGTGTTTGCGCATCCAGGTGCACTCGGTCAGGAAGAGTTCGGCGTACGGCGCCGTCGCCTCGCCGCGGGCGAGCGGCCAGAGGCTTGAGCCGTCGAAGTGGTTCTTCTCGAGGAGATCCTCGAAGCCCATGAGGTCGAGAAGGGTGGGGACGATGTCCATCAGATGGCACATGCCGCGGACGCGCTTGGCGGCTTCGACCCTGCCTGGCCACCGGTAGATCATCGGGACCACCAGGGTGGGGTCATAGAGGCTGTGGTGATCGAACCAGCAGCCGTGGTCGTAGAGGGTCTCGCCGTGGTCAGAGGTGACGACCACGATCGTGTCCTCGGTCAGCCCCAGCGCGTCGAGCTTCTCGAGAAGCTGGCGGATGCAGACGTCCATGTAGGCGATCTCGCCGTCGTACTGGGCGAGCACCCAGTCCTTGTCCGTGATGCCCGGGGGCATCCACGACTTAAAGTACTCGGCGAAGGGCTTGAAGTCCCACACGGGCTGCATGCTCTTGTTGCCGCGCGCGCACTCGTCGCGCTGGTAGAACATGCGGTCGAACGGCGCTGGCGGAAGGTACGGAGAGTGGGGATCCATGTGGCGGAGGAACAGAAGCCAGGGCTTCGAGCCCTTCGCCAGGCGGTCGAGGATCGGGAGCGTCACGTTGTTCATCTCTTCGGCCTTGCGCAGCGGCCGACTCTCCCAGCCGCCCCAGCTCCCGGCGAAGCCATGGTACTTGTCGAAGCCCTTGCAGAGCCGGTCGTCCAACCCGACCCCTTCGGAGACATAGCCCTTCTTGCGCAGGATCTCGGGCAGCGTGGCGACCGAGTCCATGATCGGACCGGGCTCTCGGAGAGAGACGCGATCGGTGCCGAAGACGTCGAGTCCGGTCAGCATGTTGGCGTACCCCGACGTCGTGGGGATGTGCGTGCTGAACGATTCCTCGAAGAGCGTGCCCTCCGACGCGAGACGATCGAGGTGGGGTGAGGTGAGGCGCTCATATCCGTAGCAGGACATGCGGTCGCGCCGAAGTGAGTCGATGCCGAAGAACAGGATGTTCGGATGCTTCTTCGTGGGCATGCGGATTCTCCCGATCCATGTGAGTCGGTGTCGCGCTGCTGGGGAGTTCGGAGCGGCGGCGCTGCGCCCTTCCGCAGGTTTGGTTAGGACGCCTCCTCCGACGGGGCGCCGACATGAGGCTGAGAGCGGGGGACGCGCACGGTGACCGTCGTTCCCTCGCCGGGCTCGCTCATGATGGTCAAGTCGCCGCCATGCAGCCGGGCCAGCCCCGTGGCGATGCCAAGGCCAAGGCCGACGTGCTCCGCGCCGGGCGTGCGCGACGCATCGCATCGGTAGAAGGGCTCGCGCAGGTACGGGAGTTCCTCCGGCGCGACGCCCCGACCGTTGTCGACGACGCTGAAGCCCGCGAGATCGCCGTCCTCCATGACGACGCGGACCTCCGTGCCGGACCCGGTGTGGTCGATGGCGTTGGTCAGGAGGTTGTCGAGCACCTGATCCATGCGGTGGCGGTCGGCCTCGACCCGGAGCGAAGCGCCGCGATCCGGCGCATGCAGCGTCACGCCGACGGCCTCCGCGGCGCGCCGGTGGCGCTCCACCGCTTCGGCGGCGACAGCCGTCAGATCGAGGCTCTCGACATGGAGAGGAAGCTGATCGAGTCCCAGCCGAGCGAGCGTGAGCGAGTCATCGACGAGGCGCTGGAGCCGTTCGGCGCTCGACGCGATGGCGGCGACCGCGCTCTGCCGGCGTCCCGGGTCGTCGGCCAACCCGTCGCGCAGCGCCTCCGACATCATGCGCAACGTAGCGACCGGACTCCGGAGTTCGTGCGCGAGATCGGCGAGGAGCTGCTGCTTCCGGCGCGCGTCCTCCTCCGCGGCGGCGATGTGGGCGGCGACGCGGTCGGCCATCTTGTTCATCGTGCTGGCGACCTCATCGAGTTCATCGGCGCCGCGGACGGGGACCCGATGTCGGAATTCGGCGGCGCTGAACGCGCGCGCGCCCTGGTCGAGTTCGCGGATGCGTTTCACAAAGCGGCTGCCGAGGAGCAACGCGGGGGCGATGGAGATGGCGATGAGCACCAGAGCCCGCACGAGGCCCAGGCGCTCGAAGAGGCCCCACCACGGGGGCGGGCCATGGCCGCGGCCGCGACCGCGACCCCTGTCGCCCGGACCCCCGAAGCCGCCGGGAGGCGGGGCGCCTTCGCGTCCACGGGCTTCGCTCTCGGGCTCCGGGGGCGGCGCGCCGTCCCAGGGAGGGGGAGCGCCGGAATCCTCGGCCGCGCGCGCAGGTTGGCTCTCGCTTGAGGGATCGTCCCCGGACCGAGCGGCCGCCGCCGTCGCGCGCTCCTTCTCGAAGCGTTCGCGGGCGGCCTCGAGTTCGAAGGTGAAGATGGCGTGCAGCGCGACGCTGCTGACGAACCAGCTCAACACGGCGATGCCGACGAAGCTCAGGATGAGGCGGGCGCGGACGTTAGGGCGCGGGGCGAAACGCATAGCCCACTCCTCGTATGGTGCTGATGGGCGTCGGGTCGAGTCCGGCGTCGCGGAGCTTGTCGCGGAGGTGGTAGATGTGCGAGTCGATGAGACGTAGATCGCCGTAGAAGTCGTCGCCCCACACGATCTCGACCAGACGATCGCGCGAGAGAACCCGGGGAGCGTGGCGCATCAGAGCGACCAGAAGGTCGAACTCCGTGCGGGTGAGAGGCGCTGAAGCGTCGCCGCACCAGACCTCACGCTCCTCGAGACGCACGCGAAGCGCCCCGGACTCGAGCGTCGGGAGCGTGGGGGCGGCTCCGGCCCGGCGGAGAAGCGCTTTGATCCGCGCCACCAGTTCCATGGCGCTGAAGGGCTTGGTCACGTAGTCGTCCGCGCCCAAGTCAAAGGCGCGGACCTTGTCGAGTTCGGTGTCCCGCGCCGAGAGCATGAGCACCGGGACGGCGCCGGAGGCCCGGAGCGCCTCACAGACCCCATAGCCGTCGAGTCCGGGCATCATGATGTCCAGGACAACCACGTCGGGCGGGTCCTCGCGGGCGGCAGCTAGCGCGGACGGCCCATCGCCCACGATCGTGCAGCGCATGCCTTCGGCTCCCAGATACCAGCTTATGCCCTCGGCAAGCGACGTGTCATCATCGGCGACCAGCACGTGCACAGCCACGTTGGGGCTCCCTCCGGCGTCCTCATCGGTAAGTTCGCCGTGAGGATGAGACGCCCTGTGCGCGCGGGACGTTCGGGGCGCGTCGCGCACATCGGGATTCCACATGGCTCGGCTCTCCGCTCCCCGGCGGCCTGCCGGGCGGCCCATCCCTCACCCTTCGGGGCACATTACGCCGGCGGTGTGGAGACTCCATGGAGCCCCGGCCGAGTTTCGGTGGAGCGAGGCGTGGGAGGCTCCATCAGGGCCTCGACCCGATTCCACCAACACTCCGCCGCCTCTCCACACTGTCTCCACACGCTCGCGCTACGCTTCTCGGCGTTGGGCGAGCGGACGTTCACATGCGAAGGAGTTGATCCACATGCTGAGAACCGCGGCGGCGGTGATCCTCGCGGGAGCCCTCGCGGTCACCGTCGTTCTGGCGCAACCGGGCGGACCGGGCGGGCGGGGCGGCATGGGCGGGCCCGGCGGGCCCGGAGGTCCGGCCGGCATGGGTGGCCCCGGCGGCTTCGGCGGCAACACCGCGGTGGGCGATATCACGGACGGGAACCTCGCGGAGGGCTGGCTCACCGTCGCGATGTTCGGACCGGCGGGCGGCGCGGGAGCGGGCCGGCGCGGCATGGAGCGAACGGTCCGGATCGCCGAGGACACGCGGCTGCTCCAGGCCACGCCTTGCTCCTCCGCGGACCTGCAGGTCGGAGACATGCTTCAGGTGAGCGGGCAGCCTTTGGCCATCCTTGGCGCGACGCTTACCGCCGCCGACGGGGACGCTTCCGTTGCGGATCTGTCGGCTTTCGGATCCGCCGTGGCCGCGGCCGCGGCGCCGACCAACGATGAGAACGGCGGGCGGCCCCGAGGGATGATGGGGCGCATGGGCTTGGCGGAGCCCGAGGAGGGCGCCGCGAAGGGCGCGGCCTCGGCCGTCGGTGAGGTGGTCGGCGTCGACCCGCTCGAGATCGAGCTGTCGGAGGAGATCACGGTTCGCATCGAGGCTCAGGACGGGGCGACCTTCGTCCGCCTGCAGCCGTTGGCTTGGGAGGACCTTCTGCAGGGGATGTCCGTCATCTGCAGAGGGCAGTCGGACGATGCGGGCAACCTGGACGCGACAACCATCCTGTTGTCACCCGAGTAGTCCGACCGGGCGCCTCCCTTGGGCGCCTGGCGGCGCGCCCGCCCCCTCCCCTTCGTTCCCCTTCTGCTCCGCAAACAGCCTCCGGGGACAACGGGGCAACGCACCGCCAGGCGTCTTCTCCTTTGCGACAGGGCCCCCCGCGACGTCCTGCGGCTAGCCAAGCTGCAGGACGACCCCTTTGAGATACTCGCTCTTGCGAAACGCCAGCGAGACCGGATGGTCGGCGGGCTGGCCGAGGCGCTCGAGAACGCGCGCCTCGCGCGGGCCGGCGGCCTCCGCGATGACCTGATCGAAGCTCGCCCGGTCCATCGCGCCGCTGCACGAGAACGTTGCGAGCGTCCCTCCCGGCCGGACGAGCTTCATCGCGAGCGCCTGGAGCCGCCGGTAGGCGCGCGTCGCCTCGGCGCGGTCAGCCCGCGGCGGGAGCAGTTTGGGCGGATCGGCGATCACCAAGTCGAAAGTCCGGCCGTTTGCGCTCATGTCCTTGAGGGCCCAGAACGCGTCCGCCCGCACGATCTCCGCGCGCTCAGCGACGTCGTTCAGGCGGAGGTTTCTCTCCGCGATCTCCAGAGCCGAGGCCGACGAGTCCACCAAGGTGACCGACTTGGCTCCTCGAGTCAGACACGACACGGCGAAGCCGCCCGTGTACGCGAACAGGTCGAGGGTCTCGGCGCCGTCCGCGTAGGCGGCGACGCGGAGGCGGTTGTCGCGTTGGTCGCAGAACCACCCTGTCTTCTGGCCCTCGCGCACATCGATCAAAAAGCGACGCTCGCCCTCGCGGATCTCGAGCAACTCGGGCGGCGGCTCTCCGCGGACCACACGGAACCCGTCCGCCTCGCGGACGGAGGCGCCTTGGAGGCCGAGTTCCGACATGAGCGCCCCGGCCACGGCGTCGACGCATCGGCTCATGGCTCCACCTTCCAGAGCCATCGCGAGCCACGCGTCGTACCGGTCGACCACAAGCCCGGGGACGCCGTCCGATTCCGCGAAGACGAGGCGGTACGCGGTCGTCTCGCGCGCGAACGGGAGGCGCAGGCGGCGGCGGGCCGAGCGGAGGGCGAGGTCCGCGAAGAAGGCCGGGTCAATGGACGCCGCGTGATCCCAACTCACCAGACGGATCGGGAATCGGCTGTCACCCGTCCAGACGCCCCACGCGAGGAACCCTCCGTCCTCGGAGATGAGGCGCACGGGGTCGCCGCACGCGGGCTGGGAGCGGAGCTTGCGAACCATCCCGGCGTCGACGACCGGATGTCGGGCGCGGATCGCGTCCTCAGCCGCTCTCTTGATGACCACCGCGCCGGCCACGACGTTCCTCCGCCTTCCGGCCTAGCTCGGCATCTCCGGCTTGCGGAAATCGGCGATGAGCATTTCCGCAAGGCCCGTTTCCGGGCAGAACTTCTTCACGACCCAGCTCTCTTCCAGCTCGAGGAAGAAGACCTCGGCCGACGTGAACACCGTCGCGGCGTCGATCTGGCCGCCGATCACGCGTCCGTCCTCGCAACTCAGCGTCGCGTGCAGGCGAAGCACGGGGTCGCCGGCCATCGGCGTGAGGTTTCCCGAGAGCGAGAGGATTGTGTAAGGTCCGTACTCGGCCAGGGTTCGCCAGGCGTCTCCGGTGATCGGCAGTTCGGCCTCGGCCTTCAGGTTCCGAAGCGACACGTCGCAGACGGTCCCGACGGCGGAGAGCACGATCATGCGGCGGCACTTCTTGACCGCGGCGGCGTGCGTGACGGCCTGAAACAGGTCCTCGCCCGACGCGAGCCGCGCCATGTGCAGCCGGCCGAGCCTGGCCTTGTCGATGAAGCTCTCGAACACGTCCACAACGCGCCTCCCTCAAGTGCGCCGACGCGGTCCTTCGAGTTGCCGGGGGCCAGCGCCGGCCGGCGTCGTCGGTGAAAGCATGTTCGGGGCGTCAGCCCGCGACCCTCCGCTGAGCGTCGGCAAGACAGGAGAGCCCCATTGCCCGCCGAATGACAACCAGTTCCACCGCCGGCGGGGCGTGCAGAGCCCCGGCAGGGAGGTCGCCGTGAACCGAATTCCATTCTTGGCGCTGGCGCTTGCGACGATCGCGATCGCGGCGTCGGGACAGGACGCGGCCGACGATCGCGCCGAAGAGGCCGTCGACTTGGCCTACCATCCCGCCGAGGGCCGTGAGGGGCGCTATCTCGTCCGCCTGGAGGGCGTGGTGGTTCAGCAGGAGCGAGAGATGGCGCTGGAAGGCTCACTGGTCTTCGCGGCGCGCATCGTGGAGACCGACAACGAGGCCGAGACCGTCACCCAGCGGGTGCTCTTCGGACCGGGGCGGGTGCGGCTCGCCGACCGCCGCCTGGGGTGGTCGCTCGCGGGGCGGTCCTACACCGTGATCCGAGGACGCTCCGGCCGGATCGTCGAGGTGCGCACGAGGGCGCCCGCCCCGGACGAGAACCGCGGCGACTTCGCGGCCGTCTTCCATGACCTCGTGTTCTCGACGATCTTCGCTCCCGGGCCGGTGGAAGTCGGCGAGCGGTGGGAGTGCGATCTCGACGAGGAGGCGGTGGTGTTCGAGCCGGACCCGGCCGAGATGGAGGACCGCACGGTCAAGGGAAGCTACGCGGGCGTGCTCGCGGAGGTGCGCGATGTGGCGGGCGCCCGAACCGCGGTCGTCGAAGGAGCGTCCGAGGTCACGGTGGTCAGCCGGGCCGCCGAGGTGGAGGCGCGGTGGACGGCGCGCGTGACGGTGGACGCCGCGGACGGCTGGCCGGTCCAGGCGACCGGCGTCATTGAGAGCCTGCGGATCCAGCCGGCGGGAGGCGTCTCGCTCCTGTTTCGGGACCTGAAGGTCGTCATCGAGCCCTACGTGCCCGCCGCCGGCGGGCCGGCGGAGGCGGGGCCCGCCGAGGAAGAAGCGGGGGACGCGGACGGGTAACGCCGCGGCGCGGCGTCGAAAGGAAGTGGCGCGAGTGCGGAGAGGGCGAGTGCTGGCGATCGTTGGAGCGTGGCTCCTGCTCGCGACGGCGGCGTGCGCGGAGCTTCCGCGTGAGACGGTTCAGGCCATCCGTGCCTCGGTCGTCTACATCGAGGTCACGAACACCTCGGTGGAGGGCGATGAGGAAACGTTCACCGGGTCCGGGTTCGTTTTCGATCCGTCGGGGCTGGTGCTGACGAATCAGCACGTCGTGGACCCCGGCGTGGCGGGCGGCGACCGGAGCGCGCTCGAAGGCAAGCAGGCCATCGAGGTGTATTTCCACAAGGGCGAGGCGGACGAGGCGCGTCTCGACGCGACGGTGCTGAAGGAGCACAAGGACGCCGATCTTGCCGTCCTGCAGCTTCCCGCGGGAACGTACGCCGCGTTGGCCTTGGGCGACTCGGACGCCGTGGAGATGACGCAGACCGCCTATGCGGCCGGGTACCCCCTCGGGTACAGCGAGATCTCGATCCGAACGGGCACGGTCACGGCGCGCCGGACCATCGACGGGTACCCGTACATCGAGCATTCGGTGAACACGGAGCAGGGCAACTCGGGCTGCCCGATCCTGGTGGACTCGGGCGAGGTCATCGCCGTGGACGCGTGGGAACCCGAGGAAGCCCGGCATGACACCAACTTCGCGATCCCCGCGGCGACCGTGAGGCTCTTCCTTGCGGACTCGCTCACCGCTCCGACGCCAACGGAGTCTCGGGAGGACGAGCAGTACCTCACGAACCTGCTCACGGAGGCGAACTTCGATCATGAGCGCCTGGAACCCGGCCTCTATGAGTTCACCGTGAAAGGCGTGAAGCTGCGCGCTCAGGTGTGGCAAGGCATGGTCCTCGTTCAGGCGTTCCTGGGAGTGGCGGATTTCGCGGATGACGAGGAGCGTCTGGAGTTCTACCAGACTCTCCTGTCCCTGAACTACCGGATATCCATCGGGAAGCTCGGGATCGACGAAGACGGCGACCCGTGGCTCGAGCACTCGATCTACCAAGAAGGCCTCACCGGAGACGTCTTCCGACGGTACGCGCGGGATCTGGCGCTTGTGGTGAGTGAGAACTTCGAATGAAGGTCGGTCGTCATCTGAGCGGCGCGCTGAATCCGTGAGGGACCGTCGAGGGAGGCCGTTGTGACCGAAGCCGAAGCCATGCCTGAGCCGGGCGGGCAGGAGCGCGCGGGCCGCAGCGTCGCCCGGGCGACGCTCGCGATCGCGGCGATGCATCTACTGAGATTCGTGGTGGGCTTCGGCGAGCAGGTGTTGTTCGCGCGGTACTTCGGCACGTCGAAGGAAGCGGACGCCTACAAGGTCGCCTACAAGATCCCGTCGACCGTGTTCTACGGTTGCGAGAAGATCCTCAACCCGACGCTGATCCCCGCGTTTGTGGACATGCGCGAGAAGGAGGGCGAGGACGCCGCCCTGCGGCTCGCGGCGACCGCGATGCTCTTGCAGGCCGGGCTTCTGGCGGTCCTGGTCTGGTTGGGGTGCACCTTCGCGAAGTGGCTGGTGCTCCAGGTTGCGCCGGGCTACGGCGCCATCCCGGGCAAAGTGGACCTCACCGCCACGCTGATGGTCTGGATCTTCCCGGCCGTGCTCTTCCTCGGGATCTCCTCGGCGACGTATTGCGTCCTGAACGCCATGAAGCGCTTTGCGAGCCCTGCGCTTGGCGACGCCCTCTGGAAGGTCGGCACCGTGGCCGGTCTCGTGCTCCTGTACAAGGACTACGGGATCTGGTGCATCGTCATCGGCTTCGTCGCCGGGTCCGTGATGAAACTCGGCACGCACCTCGTGGCGCTGGGGCGAGTCGTGTGGCGGATGCGCCCATCCCTGGCCGTCGTGCGACACCCCGTCTTCAAGCGCATGTGCCTCCTGATGCTGCCGATGGCCTTCGGTTTCGCGTACTCCGAAGCGCGATCGCTGATGGACATCCGCTTCGCCTCCGAACTCACCGAGGGCGCCTACGCCGCTCTCGACTACGCGCGGAAGATCACGGACATCCCGTTCCAACTGGTGAGCTACGCTCTCGGCATCGCCCTCTTCCCCTTCCTCGCGGAGCGCGCCTCGGCGCGGAGGTGGGACGAACTCCGCGACCTGCTGATCGGGTCGCTGCGGATGCTGTTGTTCCTCTTCGTTCCTCTCGCGGCGGGCCTCTTCGTACTCGCGCAGCCGACGCTCCGGATCGTGTACCAGGGCGGCGAGTTCACGGAGGAGTCGCTCGCCCTCACCATTCCCGCGCTGGAGTTCTACGCGCTCGGGATGGTGGCCCTGGCGCTCGAGTTCCCGCTTCTGCAGGCCTTCTACTCCCTGAAGAACACCCTGGTGCCGACGCTGATCGGCTTCGGCACGTCGGCGCTGCAGGTGCTGCTGGCCTGGTACTTCGTGAGCCATCTGTCGGCCGAGGACCCGCGCGGCCTCGCGCTGGCGCACACCGTGGCGCGCACGACGAAGGTGATCCTCGCCTTCGGGATTCTGTCGGCGGCGCTCTCCGGCGGCCTACCGCTGCGCGGCCAGTGGGGGTTCATCGGGCGCGTGCTGCTCGCGACGGCGATCACCGCGCCCCTTCTGCATCTCACCTACCGGGCGATGCTCGTTCAGGTGCCCCTCACAGGCCGGCTTAGCGGTCTGATCGTCTTCTTGGTCTGCTCCTCCGTGGGGGCCGTGGTTTACGTGATCGCCGCTGCGCTCCTGAGAGTCCCGGAGGTTCGTCGGCTCGCCGACGGAGTCACCCGGCGCCTGCGCCGACGGAAGGCGCGGTAGACCGCCGCGCACCATGCACAGCCAGCCCTCGAGGCTGAGAGGAGAAGCTGCAGTGATCGGAACCGGCACATTAGCCAGCCTTGCGACCATCCGCGCGTACCGTTCCAAGAGGATCAGCTCCTGGGACCGGACCGGCGCCAACGACGACTTCGCGTTGTTCGAACCCGGTGAGACCAAGACCATCGCGACGATCGACGGCCCGGGCTGCATCAAGCACATCTGGATGACCATCGGGTGCCAGGAGGCCGCCTTCGCCCGCAAGATCGTGCTTCGCATGTTCTGGGACGGACAAGAGACGCCGTCGGTCGAGGTCCCCATCGGAGACTTCTACGGCATCGGGCACGGGCTCCTCAAGAACTACCTCTCGCTCCCGCTTTCGATGTCGTCGGAGAACGGCCGGGGCCTGAACTGCTGGTTCCCCATGCCCTTCGCCAAGGGCGCGCGCCTCGAGGTCGCGTGCGAGACCTCCGAGGCCCGCGCGCACCTCTACTACTACGTCGACTACGAGGCCTACGCGTCGGCGGAGCGGCTCGGAGCGCCGGAGGATCTCGGGTGCTTCCACGCTCAGTGGAGGCGCGAGAACCTGACCGACGGTTGGGGCCGCAAGCACCCGAGGTCGGATTTGCGCGACGTGATCTGGTCGGAGCCGAACCTGAGCGGGGACGGGAACTACGTGATCCTCGAGGCCGTCGGGCGCGGCCACTACGTGGGCTGCAACCTGAACATCGACTGCGTGCGGCGTGAGGTGAACGACTGGTACGGCGAGGGCGACGACATGATCTTCATCGATGGCGAGCCTTTTCCGCCTTCGCTGCACGGCACGGGCACGGAGGACTACTTCTCGATGGCCTACTGCCCGACCCAGGAGTACTGCGGGCCCTACTTCGGGCTGCCGGTCTACTCGGGGACGAAAGACTGGCCGTGGAAGGGCAAGAACTCGATGTATCGCTACCACATCGAGGACCCGATCCACTTCGAGAAGTCGATCCGCGTGACGATCGAGCACGGCCACGCGAACTGCCTCTCGAACGACTACAGCTCGACGGCCTACTGGTACCAGACGCTTCCGACCGGCCCGATGCCGACGCTTCCGCCGGTCGCCGAGCGCTTGCCGCTCCCGAACGAGCCGGAGTACGAGCCGCGACCGTAGGCGCGGCGGTTCGTCGCCCCGTCCGCGCACTCGGGTCCGAATACGCGAACGCAGGCAAGGCCCCTCGCCCTCCCCGCAGGCATCGCGCGGGGAGGGCGAGGGGCGGCCCGCCTACTCCTCAGCTTCCGCCAGGTCTTCCGCGATGGCGTTCGCGGTCTCGTGGAAGAAGACGACGCACTGGCGCAGCGCGTCCTCATCCCACTGGTGCTCGTACTCCATCGAAATGAC
>CAZCER010000060.1:12200-13176 GCA_964497385.1 uncultured Armatimonadia bacterium
AAATGACGCCCTCGAACTCCTGGTTGGCGAGTTCCGCGAGCTGGCCCGCCGCGTCCGACTCGCCCGTGCCCCAGACCACGTCGTGGAGGCCTTCTCCGGTGCGCGCGTTGAGGTCCTTGAAGTGGAGGCTCACGATGCGTCCGCGGAGCTGTTGCAGGCACTCGATCGGGTCGAGCCCGCTCCGCACCCAATGGCCGGTGTCGGCGCAGGCGCCGACGCGGCGGGAGACGGCCTCGATGGCGTTGAGGACGGTCTCGGGGTTCCAGTAGTGCGAGGGCTGAGGATGGTTGTGGATCGCGATCTTCATCTCGTACTCGGCGGCGTGGATGTCGAGATTCCGGATCTGGTCCTCGCCGGGCTCGCAGACGATGGTCTCGAGGCCGATCTCCTTGGCCCAGTCGAAGAAAGCCTCGGCGCCCTCATCGTCGCCGGGCACGCCGGTCACGCCGAAGTTGAGGACCTTGACGCCGCACTCCTCGCATTTGGCTTTGAACGCCTCGATCTGCTCGGGAGTCATCTCGGGGCCCATCCCACCCTCGAAGTCGGGGCTGAGGCGCTGGCCGGGAAAGGCCTCGACGTAATGGATCCCGATCCGCTGAGCGAGTTCGAAGGTCTCGAAAAGGGTCGCTTGGTTGTTCGTCCAGGCCTGGATCGAGAGCTTCCAGCCAAGGCTGTCGGCGCCCGACTCGTCGAGGTCCTGAGCGACGGCGGGGACGGCCAGAGCGACGAGAGCCAGGGCGAGAGCCAGGCGCGTCGCGAGGGTCATGGAGCGCTGCATGGGCGTGATCTCCTATCTATGATGAGCCCGCCCCCGCGCGAGTCCGAGGGGGCGCGGCCGGTTTGGTGGCGCACGAGGGTGTTCGGCGACGCCCGCGTCGAGCCTCCTCCGCGACCGCGCGAAGGGGCCTCGGAGCGGGGGCCGAATAGGTGTGCCCCAGCGGAACGACCAACCGGGGCCCCGCCCCCTGAGGAGGAT
>CAZCER010000061.1:0-13085 GCA_964497385.1 uncultured Armatimonadia bacterium
ACGTCAAACTGCGCACTTTCATGGCGCCGGGCTCGACCGTGGACCTCGGCGCCGTCCGTGACGTGTCCGAGGCTGGGGCGCGTTTCCTCGCGGACTCCGACATCGGGGTCTATCCGCCTGGGGAGGTGCGCGTCAGCGTCTCCGACGACGGCCGTGAGTTCCGTGAGGTGGGCGTCGTGTCACCCGAGCCCATGGTCCCCGGCGACCGAGCGAAGCGCGCGGAGGTGGTGCTGCTCCCGGTTGGCGGGTCGGCCCGCTTCGTGCGGGTGGAGGCAATGCGCGTGCGGGCGGTTCCCGCCTGGCACGCGGCGGCGGGCCAGCCGGCGTGGCTCTTCAGCGATGAGGTGGTTGTGCGGTGACGGTGCGGGGCCCTCAGCCCCTCGGGTTCTCCGCGAACCAGTCCTCAGCCAGAAGATCCCAGAGAATCATGTCCTGCCAGGCGCCGTGCCTCCACTCGGCCTGGCGCGCGACGCCGATGCGGCGGTAGCCCGTCTTCTCGAGGCACCGGGCGCTCGCGAGATTCGGGACGAAGCACTCGCTCTGCAGGCGGTTCAGGCCGAGTTCCTCGAAGGCCCAGCGCGCGCGGGTGCGCATCACGTCGGTGCCGTAGCCCTTCCCCCAAGCGTCCTTCTCCCCGATGACCGTGCCGGTCACGGCCGAGCGGCACTTCCAGTCAATGGCGTGGAGCCCGGCGTTCCCGATGTGACAACCCGACTCGTCGAGGATGGCAAGGACCACGTCGTTCTCGCTCGCGAGGGTCCGTTCGAGCCACTTCTCCTCCGCCTCGCGGGTGATGGGCATGAACTGCGAGAGCCAGCGGGTGACCTCGGGGTCGTTGAACCACCGGAGGAAGTTCTCGAGATGGAGCGCCTTGTCGATGGGCGCAAGACGGATGCGCTCTCCCTGGATCCCGACGACATCCATGGCTACAGCTCCTTCCGCACGGCCTCGCAGAGTTCGCCGAGTCCTTCAGCGATCGCCTCGAGCAGCGCCTCGTCGTCCGGACCGAACGCGTCGAGCGTGTGCGAGTCGATGTCGATTTGCCCGACGAAGCGCTCGCCGAGCATCACCGGAACGACGGCCTCCGACTTCACCGCGGCGCTGCACGCGAGGTAGTCGTGCTCCACCGTCACGTCCGGCGCCACGAAGGTCTCCTGGCTCTCGGCGACCTGACCGCAGATGCCCTTTCCGAACGGGATGCGCGCGTGCTGCGTCGGCTCACCGACAAAGGGGCCGAGCGCGAGTTCGCGCGGGGACTTCGGGTCCACAAGGTAGAAGCCCACCCAGTCGTAGTGCGGAACCTCCTCGGAGAGCATGGCGCAGAGCGCCTCGAGCTTCGCACGCGGGGCGCCGTCACCGGTCACGATCTCGTCGGCGAGATCGGCGACGCGAATGTAGTCCACAGCCATGGGTGGCTCCTCTCTCAGATCCGCGCGTACAGGCGTTGGAGTTCGTCCTCGATCCTCTCAACGGCCTCGCCCACGGTCGCGACGTCGAAGGCGAAGCGCGCGCCGGCCGTCGTGTAGAGCTGCGGCAGCGGAACCGTCCCGCCGAGCGCGAGCGCCGCCCGGTAGCCGCGCAGAGCCCGTTCGGAGTCTTCCCGCGAGCGCGCCCAGACCTGAACCGCGCCAAGTTGCGCCATGCCGTACTCGACGTAGTAGAACGGGTCGACGAACATGTGCAAGACGCTCTGCCAGCCGACGCGGACGATGTCCTCGAGCCCCGACCGGTCGAGGCCCGGCTCGAACCGCTCGGTGAGGGCGAGCCACTCGTCGGAGCAACTCTCCGGCCGCGCGGCGTCATCCGGATTCGCGTAGGCCCAGTGTTGGAAGGCGTCCACCTTGGCGATCGACGGCCACCCGAGAAGGATCGACTCCAGGTGCTTCACGCGCGCACGGCAGGCCTCCTCGATCGTGTAGAACCCGCCCGCCTCGCGCTCCAGGAACTCCGCGCCGAGGAGTTCCATCGACATGGACGCGACCTCGACGAACTCCATCGGGACTTGGCGAAGCTGATGGTACGGGAGCGGCGCGCACTCATAGGTGTGGAAAGCGTGCCCCGCCTCATGCAGGAGCGTCTCGACGTCGCCGTGCACGCCGACCGCGTTCATGAAGATGAACGGCTTCCGCTCCACATCGAGGTCGGTGCTGAAGGCCCCCGGCGCCTTGCCCTTGCGGTTCGGGAGGTCGAGCAGTTGCTCGGCCCGCATGCGCTCGAAGTACTCCGCAAGATCGGGGCTCACGCGGGTGAAGATCCGCGCGCAGCCCTCCTCGAGTTCCGCCGCTTCCGCAAAAGGCCGCAAGGGAGGCTTCGAGTCCGGATCCACGCCCATGTCCCAGGGGCGGATCGAGGCGAGCCCGAGGCGCTCGCGCCGGCGCTCGAGCGCACGGTTCACGGCGGGGAGCACCGCCCACTCGATGGCCTCGTGGAACCGGATGCAATCCGAGGGGGTGTAGTCGTAGCGGCGCCGGTCGCGCCACGCGTACTCCGTGTAGGAGGTGCACGCGGCGTTCGCGGCCTTGCGCGCGCGGAGGCCCATCAGCTTCGTCCAGAGGTCGCCGAGCTTCGCGCTGTCCGCAAGCTGCCGGGCGCCGGCGAGCCGCCAGGCGCGCTCGCGGCGCGCGCGGTCGGTCTCCTCGTAGACGGGCCGGAGTTGGGGAAGCGTCACCTCGCGGCCGTCCCACTCGACCGTCTGCGCCCCGCGGATCTGGTCGTACTCCAGGCCGAGCTTCGCTTCCTCGATCCCGAGCGGCACGTTCTCCTCGCGGAAGAGTTCGACCGCGGTCCGCATCTTGAGGAGCGGCATCTCGAAGCCTTCGGGCTCCACCCCGCTCGCGAGCATCGCTTCGCGCACCTTCTGGTCCGCGATCGCCACAGGCTCGGTGATCTCGTCGAGGAAACGGTTGTAGCGGGCCTCGGCCCGCTCGTCGGTGGTGTCCCGGCAGTGGGCGAGCACGAGCCGCGTCTCCGCCTCGGAGAGCAGGTCGTTGAGCCGCGTCCAGTCGCGCAGGAACTCGGGTGCCGAGGCGGCGTCGATCGCGCGCTCGGCGAGGTCCTCGTAGAAGGGCGCGATGTCGGCCCAGGGGGCGTCCATGAATGCGTCGCTGGCGGGGGGTAGGTTCTCGAACATGCGGCACGTCCGTTCACGGGCGGGATCGCCGGGGCGGCATCTCCGGCACGCCGAGTATAGCCATGCGTGCGGGTGGCGGGAAGGTCGGCCACATGTCTCCTCCGAACGGTTCAGCACTGAGTTCGTCCGCGTCATGCGGCAAAGGGGGCTCTCATGTCACAGAGCCGGGTTCGTCTGGTCTGCTGCTCGTCACGGTCGCGGCCGCCGCTTCCGCTCAGGAACGGGAGGCCGAGCCGCTTCGCCTGCCTCTCCTCGTTCAGCCGCGCGTCCCCGTGGGCCAGAAGCCGCCCTTCTGGTGGATCGCGGCCTCTCAGAATGCCTCGGGCGAGGTGCGCATCGCCGCCACGCCAACCGAGGGCCTGCCCGAGGGCGCACTGCCCGAGGAGTCGCTCGCCCTCAACTACCACTTCGACGAGCCTACCGGTCTCGGCGAGATGGTGGAGGCGGTGTGGATCGTCGGACTGCCCGACTGCACCGAATCGATCTCGGTGACGTTCCAGGCCTCGGAGATGCCCCACCGGTGGGCGCTGCGGCTCGTCGACGCCAAGGACGAGAGCTTCCAGTGGAACCTCGGTGGCGCCGAGTACGACGGCCGTGTCGATCCGGTCCCCGGCTGGATCACGCGTACTCGAAGGATCTCCGCCGAGACCGCCGAGGCCTCCTGGGGCGGCAACCACGATGGGGTGCTCGATTACCCGATCCGCTTCCAGTCGCTCGGGATCGTGCAGGAGGGCGGCGCCGCGCTTGAGGGTGAGGCGCTGGTGGCGGCGATCACCGTGGAACTGCCTCCCGCGGAGGAACTGCTGGAGACCGCCATCCCGGTGGTGCGGTTCGCTCCGGCCGGGGACGGCGACCCCCCGGAGTTCGAGGTCGGCTCCGTCGGCGCGACGCGGTTCGATGTGGGGACATGCGATCCGGAGAGAGGCCTGCCCATCCACTTCGCGTGGGACAGGGAGGGGGAGGAGGGCGCGCGCTTCGGCTCCCTCGCTTTCGCGGCCGGCGCGACGCCCGCGGTGAACACCTGGGGCACCTATCTGGTGGAGTATGAAGGCGACGCCTCTAGCGCGTTGCTTCTCCTCTCCACCTCCGACGCGACGGAGGAGTACTCGTGGGGCGCCGCCAGCGACCGGGCCCTCGTGTCGCGCGACGGCATCGCCGTGTACTGGGAGGCCCTTACCTACCCGGGTCCCATCCGGCACGCGGACGGCACGAGCGAGTCGGTTGCGATGACGTTCCCGGCTCGCCTCTCCGGCATCGCGCTGATGGATCAGGAGAAGCAACTCAGCCAGGAGGGCGTCGACTGCCGGGCCGAAGGAACGATCCACCTCCGCGCCGTATGGTACGTTCCGAGCGACAAAGAACGGACGCCGCCGCCACGATAGGAGCAAGCCCTCTTGCGGAACGCAGTAGTCGTCGCACTCGCCGTTCTCTCCCTGGCCGCTGCCGCGATGGCCCAACAACCGCTCTTCGTCGACCGCACCGCCGACCTCGGCCTCGCCCTCGCGAACGACGCCGCCTGCTGGGTCGATGTCGACAATGACGGCTGGACCGATCTCTGCTGCGGAGGCGTCGTGTGGCGGAATGAGGACGGCGCGGGCTTCTCGAAGCTCGCCGAGGGCGTCGGCGCGGTCGTTGCCGGCGACTACGACAACGACGGCTTCGCGGACCTCTTCTCGAGGTCGAGCCTCCAGGCGTTTCGCAACGACGGAGGGAAGGGCTTCACGGCGGTCGCGATGCCCGAACTCCCCGCCTGCTCCTCGCGCGGCGCTTGCTGGGCGGACCTCGATAGCGACGGATTCCTCGACCTCTACGTCACCGGCTACGAGGACTGGGACGCGGGGATCACGTTTCCCGACCTGGTGCTCCTGAACGACCGCGCCGGCGGCTTCACACTCGCGAGCACCGACGAGCGCTACCGTGCCCGAGGCGTCACCGCGTGCGACTTCGACGAGGACGGCGACCCGGACATCTACGTCTCCGACTACCGCCTCCAGCCGAACGTGCTCTGGGTGAACGACGGCTCGGGCAACGTCGAGGACCAGGCCCCTACCTACGGCGTGGTCGCGACATCCGACGGCTTCGAGGGCGGGCACTCGATCGGCGCGGCATGGGGCGACTTCGACTCGGACGGCCACATCGATCTCTTCGCCGGCAACTTCGCGCACGTGGACAACCGTGGCGACCAGCCGAAGTCCCGATTCCTGCGGAGCCTCGGCCCCGACGCCGGCTTCCGGTTCGAGGACCTCGGGCCGTGCGGCATCCAGTACCAGGAGTCCTACGCCAGTCCGGCATGCGCCGACTGCGACAACGACGGCGACCTCGACCTCTTCTTCACAACCGTCTACGGCACGGCGTCCTTCAACACCCCGAACTTCCCGGTGCTCTTCGCGCTCGCGAACGGCTTCGCGGTCACGGACGTGACGGCGGATGCCGGCGTCGGCGGGCTCCCGCCAACCTATCAGGCGGCATGGGCCGACTACGACAATGACGGCGATCTCGATCTGGTGAGCGGCGGGAAGCTGTGTCAGAACCAGACCACGGATAGGCACTGGCTCGCCGTGCGCCTCGTGGGTGACGGCGCCGCGGTGAATCGGTCCGCGATCGGGGCGCAGGTTCGCATCCGTGTCGGCGCCCACACGCTCACGCGCCAGGTCGAGGCCGGCACGGGCGAGTGCAACCAGAACGACCTGCGCCTGCACTTCGGCCTCGGCGCCTACACCCAGCCGGTGACGCTTGAGATCCTCTGGCCCGGCGGGGCGCGACAGAGGGTCGAGGGCGTGGCCCCCGATCAGATTGTGGAGGTCTCGTACGGCGGGTGACGCGCCCGCGATCCGACAGGAGGCCCGATGTCGATGCGCAACGCACCTGGATTCGCCGTCTGCATCACCGTGGGAGCGCTGGGCGCGGCCCTGGCTCAGGGCGGTCCCATGGGGCTCACGGTCCGTGACGACGGCGCGCTCCTCCTCGCGGGGAAGCCCTGCCGCGCCATGGGCGTCAACTACTTCGACGCTTTCCTCCGGACGCTGGAGGGCGAACCGGCCGATGAGACCTACGAGGCCGGCTTCGCGGCCCTCGAGGAAGCGGGGATCCCGTTCGCCCGGATCAACGGCGGCGGATTCTGGCCCGTCCAGTGGAAGCTGTATCTCGAGGACAGGGACGCCTACTTCGCACGATTCGATCGGGTCGTCGCCTCGGCTGAGGAGCAACACGTAGGGCTGATCCCGAGCCTCTTCTGGTGTTTGTCCACCATGCCGGATCTCGCCGGCGAGCCTTGCGACCAGTGGGGCAACCCCGAGAGCCGCACCCACAGCCTCATGCGCCAGTACATCGAGGATGTCGTGACTCGGTACCGGTCTTCGCCCGCGATCTGGGGCTGGGAGTTCGGGAACGAGTACAACCTGGCCGCCGACCTTCCCAACGCCTCGGAGCATCGCCCTCCGGTCTGGCCCGACCTCGGGACCGCGACCGAGCGCTCGGAGCGCGACGAACTCACGCACGCGATGATCCGCACCGCGATCGCGGAGTTCGCGAGGGAGGTCCGGAAGCACGATCCCGACCGCGCCATCTTCTCGGGAAACTCCATCCCGCGCGCCTCGGCGTGGCATCAGATGACCGAGGGCAGCTGGACCGCCGACCCAACCGAACGGTTCATGGAGATGCTCGCCGGCGACAACCCCGATCCGGTCGACACGCTCACGATCCACTGCTACGAGCCGGGCGACTTCGAGCGTCTCACCGCCGCCGCGGTGACGGCGCGCATTGCCGGGAAGCCGCTCTTCGTCGGCGAGTTCGGGGTCTCGGGCGAGGCCCCGGACGCCCCCGGTCGGTTCGCCCTGATGATCGACGCGATCGAGGCCTCGGGCGCGGCCCTGGCCGCCGTGTGGGTCTACGACCGCCGCGGCGACGAGGAGTGGGGCGTCACCGCGGACAACAACCGCGCCTACCAACTCCGCGAGGTCGCCGCGGCGAACAAGCGGATGCAGGCAAGCGCCGCCCAGCCGTGAGGCGCGGCACGGCTTCGTACGTGGCCCCATCGCCCTCGCCGGGGCAGGAATCAGAACCCATGCCCGAGGCGGCCCGGACGAGGCCTGTTGCGCCTACGTGCGGCCCACCACGAACTCACCGTCGTGGTTCACGACCGCCCAAGCCACGCCGTCGCGGGGGTCCACGCCGTAGGCGCCCAGAGCGTAGCCGGGGCTGTACGGGCCGGATACGAAGCGAGGAATCCCGCCTTCGTTGAGCGCAACCGCGTTGACGAGGCGGCCCGACTCGTCTCGCGAGAGAAGCGCGACCGCGCCTTCCTCGGCGTTCGTCGCCTGGTGGGACATCCCGAGGGCGAACTCGCTGGTCCGAGGAGAGCCGAGACCCACGCGGAGGCCCCACAGGTGGAAGGCGTCGCTGAGAGCGGCGCGCGGGCGTGGCGTCCAGCCCGTATTGACGACGTTCACGCAGTGGCGGTTGTCGGCCGGGTCCTCCTCCACGATGATCTGAGGTTGCTCGCACACGCCCCCGAGGATGCGCGCGACAGAGCCCGCGTATCCTCTGCCGGCCGGGGCGCGATCGGAGATCCGTCTGAGCCCCTCGCCGCCGCGAACGACGAAGCGCTTGCCGTTCTGTCCGTAACCGAACCGGTCCATGAGCGGCCAATCGTAGCGGGGCGGCCATTCGGTGAGCGATCCCTCGCCGGGCATCACGACGCCGTGGAAGTCCACCTGCACCAGGGGGCCGTCCACGGTCACGATGACGTACCCCACGGCCCGACGCTGCTGGGCGATCGGCGTCTCGTTTCCGGAGTACGGCGGGTGCGGGGTGTAGAACTTGTAGCTATCGGAACCCGTGATGACCTGTTCGACAGCGTGGATGGACGGCTTCTCCGGGGAAGCCACGAGGGAGCGGTGGTACGTGTGGTCATGGCCGCAGATGTAGTACCTGGCCCCGTTGGCGTTCATGGCCTCCACAAAGGCGGACGCGGCGGCGCTGGCCTCGGGAGCCCTGTCGCCGGGGTCGTCGTCCGAGACGGGATCGCCGAAGAGGTTGTCTTTGTGGTTCTGCCCGAGGAGGTTCTTGTGCGCGAAGACGAACGCGTGCATTCCGGCGTCGGAGGCGGCCTCGAGGCGGGCGGTCACCCACGGCTGTTGGACAGCTATGGGGTGCTCGACTCCCGGCTCGGTCCCGTTGTCGACCGTGAACTGATCCAGGAGCACGAAGGCCGCATTCTCGTGAGTGAACGCGTACGAGCAGCCCGCGAGGCCGGCCAGGTGCGGGCTCCCGCCGTCGATCACGCCGCCCTTGGAGTGGAAGCCGCGCGTGCCGGGTAGTCCGGGGAACGCTTTGGGCCACCGCTTGGCCGCTTCCAGCGAGCCCTCGTGGTTGCCTCGGAGAGGGAAGAACCCGATGCCGGCGTCGCGCAGCGCTTGGGCGTGGGCGGCGCGTATGTCCAACTCGCTTGGGTCCTTGCCGCCTCTGTCCGTGACGTCCCCCACGGCGATCACGAACTCCACGCCGTGCTTGATGAACTGGAGGTTCAGGTTGTCGATGATCTCGGTCGCGACACCCTTGCCGGGGCGCCCTTCGGCTGGGGCCCACTGGGTGTCGCTGATGACGCCGAACTTCCAGGGACGCGAGCCGGCGCCCTGACCGAGGGCCGCGCCGCGCAGCCCCGCCGCGGCCGAAGCCAGCAGCGCCAGGAAGTGCCTACGTGTTGCCGTGCTCAAGTGTGTCGCCTCCCATAGCGCCGGGGCCTCGCGATGGGGCTCTCAGGCGCATATTCGCATCGTACTACACCACGCTCCCCGCGTGACCCTGCGCGCGAGCCTCGCCTTAGCCGGACCTTAGCAAGCTCCAGCCATCGCGGCCGGAGGCCTCCACGGCGCATTACCCATGCGGCGCATGGTCATGTCGCCTCAGCGGGGCGGCGGCAGGAACACCGTTCGCCTCCAACGAAACCGACCGCGCGCTGGGCCGCATCGCGGCCCCCCTAAGTCTTGCGGGCTCGGTTCGCCGCGCCACGGAGGCGCCCCATGCGGATCGCTCTTGTGTCTGTGCCAGCAGTGATCGCGGTCGTCCTCGTGGCGGGGCTCCTCCACGCGGCCCTGGCCGATGCCGGAAGAGAGGTCATCCCCATGCCCACCCTCGAGCCCGCCGGACTCCTCGGCGCGCTCCCGCTTCTCACGAACGCGCGCACCCGCTCCGTCTGCGCCGAGAACCCGACCGGCGAGCCCGGCCGCGGCGGGATGGCTATCCCGGACCCGTCCGACCCGCGGCCCGCCGCCTCGGCTCGCGCCGCGGACGACCTCGGGCAGGGCTGGAAGGTCCGGCCCTTCCTCCGCGTGAACGCCGGCGAGACCGCGCTCCTGATGGACGTCGAGGGCCCCGGCGTCATCCAGCACATCTGGATGGTCGAGGGTCTCAGCCGGAATCACGTGCTGCGCTTCTACTGGGATGGCGAGGAGTCCCCGAGCATCGAGGTCCCCGCCCCGGACTTCTTCGCCGTGGGGCATGAGCGCTTCGCCCCCGTGAACTCCGCGGCTGTGGTCGTCAACCCGCGGAACGCTTTGAACTGCTACTGGCCGATGCCCTTCCACAGCCGCGCGCGGGTCACGCTCACGAACGAGGGCGCGGAGGACCTGATGCTCCTCGCCTACCAGATCACGTACGCGGAGACCGAGATCCCCGAGAACGCCGGGACGCTCCACGCCCAGTGGCGCCGCGCGCGGACGGGTGGCGCGAACCCCTACGTCATCCTCGACGGGGTGCGAGGGAGGGGCCGATACGTGGGCACATTCCTCGCGTGGACGCAGTTCGCCAAGGGCTGGTTCGGCGAGGGCGAGATCAAGTTCCACATGGATGGAGACGCGGAGTTCCCGACCATCTGCGGCACCGGCACGGAGGACTACTTCTGCGGCAGCTACGGCTTCCCGGAGCCCTACACGACGCCGTACGCCGGAACGGTTCTCCCGAGCGACGAGAACGCCGACCCGCCTCAGTTTTGGAGCCTCTATCGCTGGCACATTCCCGACCCGATCTGCTTCGAGCAGGACCTCCGAGTGACGATCCAGGCGCTCGGCTGGGGTCCGGACGGGAAGTACGCGCTGCTCGACGACGATATCGCTTCGGTCGCGTACTGGTACCAGGCGGAGCCCCACGCCCCCTTCCCGCCGCTTCCAGCGGCGGAGGAGCGTCGGCCGGAGGCGGCGCCCGGGGCGTAAGGCGGGCCGCTCCGTGCGCGCTCCGAGCCTCTATCGGAGACCGGCGTACGCCTCGCGCAGGGCGGCTCCCTCACCGTCGACGAAGCCCACGAACACCGGGGCCGCCTCGTACGGGTGTCCGGTGGGGCCGCCCACGGTGTCGACGAAGGAGAACTCCACCCCGACCGGCAAACCGTTGAGTTCCTCCGGGCGCGGCCAGTTGCCGTCATCGCGCGTGGAGCCGGAACTCGCCGGGAAGAGTTCGAGCCGCGCGAAAAGCTGGCGCGCCGCCGGGTCGAGCGCGGCGAGGAGCGCCGACCGTCCCGCGCGGTCCTGGGCGAATCCCACCCAGGGCTCGGGCTGGTTTCCGGGGCAGGCGTAGAACTGCTCGGGGCCCACGTCGCCGAACGGGGTCATGTTGGCGAACACGCGGAAGATGTCGGCCGCCGTGGAAGCCGTCGCAGGGCCGTCCGAACCTGCCTCACCTACGGCCGGGCGGATCATCCGAGTGGCTCGAAGCTGCCCGCGGGTCTTCCCGAGGCCCTGTATTCCGCCAAGCACCGGGAAGTAGGTCTCGCCGACCGGGTGCGGAGTCCCGTTGTCGATGCGTAGACCGAAGAGCGCGCCCACGTCGGTCAGTTCGATCGTGACCGTCGCCGAGGCGTCGAACTCCTCTCCGAGGTAGTTGCGGAGGGGGGCGCCCCAACAGAGCGTGAGCGTCGTCCCCTGGACCTCACACGACGACAGGCGCTGGTCCTTCGAGAAGATCCAGTTCGCTTCGATCGTCTGCCAGGGCTCCTTGCCCGGTATGGGCAGGGCGAAGCGGAAACACCCGGCGAGACGCGGCTCGAGGATGAGTTCCAGGCCCGCCTTCTTGTCGCCGATCCGGGTGATCGAGCCGTTCGCGCGACTCGCTTCGATGACGAGGCTCTCATTCTCCAGCCGGACCGACTCGGCCGGGTCAAACGGCGGCAGCGCGGGAGCCGGGTCGGCGTAGCCGGGGGGCATGGGGGCGGTGCGCACATCGTCCAGGCAGAGCATCGAGTAGGTCGGCTGGTCGGCGTCGTCGACGGCCTGCACGTACACGGTCTCGCCCTTGTGGCCTGAGCCATCGAGCCACGCGGGAACGAACGCGGTCGTGTCGGGCGCGTAGACGCGGTCGAGTTCCGTTCCGTCCGCGAGGTTGAGGGTCACGTAGTTCCAGCGACGCGGCTCACCAGTGCCCCGCATTGAACTCCAGCCGGAGATGAGCATCGCGACGGCGTCGTTGTCGAGGGTGAACGGCTTCGAGGTGAGCACCCCCAGCGCCGGCTCGCCCTGCCCGCCGCTCCAGGCCCACCACTTGCCGCCCCAGCCGGAGTAGTAGCCGCAGGAGTTGTCCACGACGACCCAATTCGGGTCGGCCTCCCAGCCCTCGAAGCCTCCGCTCTCGAAGCCGCCGTTCGCGACGTCGGCGGCCGAGGGGAGCCCCGCAGCCAGGAGCGCGAGAGCCAGCGGGATGAGACCATGGCGCACGGCTGTCATCGCCTTCCCCCGATCTCCTCGACAAACACGATCCCCTCAGCGGGGATCGCCACCTCCGCCGGCAGCCGAGCCTCACGGGCGCGGACGAAGGGTGTGTGAATGCGCACGCGTCCGGAGCGGACGCTCCCGATTCCATGGATGCTGACCGTGCGTTCCTCCATGCGCGCGTTCGTCAGGATGCACGCGTGCCGCCCGGTCGAGCGGTTGCGGTAGGCGGTCCACTGGACGCCGTCCACACGGTCGCCGTCCACCCGCGCGCCGCTCGGGCCGAGCACCTCGCCGAGGAACACGGTCTCCTGAAGGTCGTCTCGGATGCGCTTCACTTCCTTGATGTAGTCCGCGAGACCCTCCCAGGGCTCCCAGTCCATTGAGCGGCAGAAGTTGAGCGGGGCGACCATGACGATGTGGCCATCCCGCACGGCGTTGTTCACACCGAGCCGGTCATACGCCTGATAGAGACCGAGGGTCTCGGCGTTCTCAGGAAAGACCTGCCGCGTGATGAGCTGATTCCCGACCCACCACGTCGCTCCGCCGAACTCAAGGAGCCTGTCCCAGTTGCACTCGAAGGACATGGCCCAGTCAGGGTTCCGCTTGCGGCACTCGCGCATGACTTCGCGGCTGAGGACGATCGAGCCCTCCCACGTCGCCGTGTCGACGCCCATCGGGGCGTCGGGGTTGAACTCCAGCGCGGTCGGGTACATCTTGTCCACATGCACTCCGTCTCCGCCGATCTCGGCGAGGCGCGCGAACTGGTCGACAATCACTTTCCGGAACTCGGGGAAGGCCGGGTCTCCCCAGGTCATCAGCTTCGGGTGTCCCGCCCGGGCCCAGAGCGTCCCCATGCCCCACCCGGCAAGCCACGTGAGGCCGCCGTCGGGACCCATCTCGCGGTACCGGATAAGGTCGTTCTTGTACCAGTCCGACTCCACCATCATCGGCTGGTAGTTGACGAAGAAGTAGACCTTCAGCCCCATCGCATGGCAGGCGCGGACGCCGGCCTCGAGTTCCTCCCACGTTCCGAGACGCGGGTCAGGCGTGTAGTCCGGGTAGCCGTTGTCATGCCCGCCCCGCTGCCAGCCGCTGATCTGAACCGCGTTGACGCCGTGCTCCTTCGCGGAGCGCGCCCAGGCGGGGATGTCGCGGAATGTGTAGTTGATCGTCCCCTCCGGCAGCATGAACATGGTCATCAGGAAGAACGACTGCCGGCGGATCCAGTCCTTCTCGATCGGGGCGATGCCGAACTC
>CAZCER010000062.1:0-5089 GCA_964497385.1 uncultured Armatimonadia bacterium
CCGGCAGACGCCCTATCCGTAGACGAGATCAAAGAGCGGACCGATCTGGTCGAGCTTGTGCGCTCGTACGTACCCGGCCTGCAGCGCGCGGGACGGAGTTGGAAGGGCCTCTGCCCTTTCCACGCCGAGAAGACGCCCTCGTTCCATGTGACGCCCCACTTGGGGCGGTACTACTGCTTCGGCTGCAAAGCGAGCGGGGACGCGATCGGCTTTCTGATGCAGATCGAGCGCATGAGCTTCGTCGACGCCTGCGACGATCTGGCCCGGAGGCTCGGGGGGCGTTTCTACGGGCGGGACTCGACGGAGACGCGCGGCCGCAAGGACCTGATTCTCGAGGCGAACGGCGTCGCGGCGTCGCACTTCGCGGAGCTGCTGCGCCGTTCGGACCGTGCGGAGGAAGCGGCGGCCTATCTGGAGCGGCGTGGGATCGCGCCCGCCTCTGTGGAACGATTCCAGTTGGGCTACAGCCTGCCGGAGTGGGAGGCTCTCCGCGGGACGCTCATCGGGCGCGGCTACAAGGAGGAGCTGCTCATCGAGGCCGGGCTTCTCAAGCCGCGCGACGACGGACGCGGGGCGTACGATCGTTTCCGCGGTCGGCTCATGTTCCCCATTCGGTCCGCGCACGGCGATGTGATCGGGTTCGGCGGACGGACGCTCGGGGATGACGAGCCCAAGTATCTGAACGGACCGGCCTCGCCGGTCTTTGACAAGAGCAAGACCCTCTATGGCCTCGATGCGGCCGCGGAGGGCTTGCGGAGCGCCGGTCGGGCGCTCGTGGTCGAGGGCTACACCGACGTCATCGCCTGCCACGAGGCGGGAGTGACGAACGCGGTGGCGACGCTTGGAACGGCGCTGACCGCGGGACACCTGACGGTGCTCAAGAGATACGCGGCCTCGGTCGTCATGGCCTATGACGCCGATTCCGCGGGCCTCGCGGCCGTGCTGCGCTCGGCGGAGGAACTCGACGCGTCGGGCCTGGAGGTGTCCGTGCTGCTGATGCCGCCGGGCGAGGACCCGGACTCGCTCGTACGTGGGAGCGGCCCGGACCGCCTTCGCGAACTCGTCGACAAGGCCGCGCCGCTGTACGAATTCGTGCTCGACCGTCTGCTGCCTGAGCCAGGGCGGAGCCCGGGCCGCGCGCGCTTGACGGAGGTCGCCGACAGACTCGCGCATGTGCGCTCGCCGGCCCTCCGTGAGCGCTACATCGTCTACGCCGCCGACCGCGTCTGCTTGGGAGATCCGAGCCGGATGAGCGCGATGGCCGCCGCGATGCGGCGCGAGGTGCGCGACGCCGCGCGACGGGCGCGGAGTTCAGAGGATTCGCGGAGGGCGCGGTCAACAGAATCGGACGGACAGGCGACGGCGGAGACGATGGTCGAGACGGCGCTTGCCGTGATCCCGGTGGGCGTGCGTCGGCGCGAAGAGGCGGTCCTCGGGGCGTTGGCGCAAGAAACCGTTGGGCCCGAAGAGGTCTTCGGCCGGATTGGCGTCGAATTGTTCCAGGATACCATAAATCGGGAGCTTGCCGTGCGATTGCACGAGGTACACGTGGGCGGGGGATCTCTCTCCGACGCTCGCGTCACGGACGCGCTCTCCGCGGAGGCGTCCGGCTTGTGGACGCGGTTGGCCATGGGGCACGCTCACTCGGCCCGAGACCGTGAGTCCGTTGAGGACTGCATCGCCGGCATGCTTGACGACCAGAAGCGCGCTCGCTTCGAGGAGTTGGGGCGCCGCGTGCGCATGCAGGGGATGCCCGCGGCCGGCCCCCAGTCCGACGAGGACCGCGCGTTACTCCAGGAGTACTGGGATCTACTGCGCTACTTCTCCGAGCGGGCGGGCCGCAGGTCCGCCGGCCCGTAGCGGGGCAACCAGCGAGGGATCGCATCCCTTCGCCGTGTGGAGGCATGGAAGATATTGGATAGGGACGACCTGAAGAACACTAAGGAGATGCAGGCCCTCCTCGAGAAAGGGCGCGAGGAGGGCGTCGTCACGCACGACGAGATCAACGATCTCCTGTCTCCGGTGCTCGAGGACGCGGACGCTTCCGTCATCGAGCGCATCTACCAGCTCCTCGCCGCGGAGGACATCCGCGTCGTCAAGAGCCTCTCCACGCCCTCCGAGCAAGGGCCCCCGGCGGCCGCCGCCTCGCGGGGCGTGCTCAGTCGCGACGACAGCTTCGAGGGCGTCGACGGCATCCCGATCAGCGACAGCGTCCGGATGTACCTGCGGGACATCGGCCGCGTCCCGCTCCTGACGCCGGTCGAGGAGTGCGACCTCGCCCAACGGATCCAGCGGGCTGAGAGCGATGTGGAATACGACGCCGGCATCGGTCGTCTGATCGTCCGGCCGCGAGCCACCTTCCTCGAGTACGGCACCGTCTACACCCTCTCCATGGAGGGCGGCGAGGACGGCATCCGTTCCCGCGAGACCGACCCTCCGGCCGGCGGCGAACGCCGGCCCGCCCCCACGGCGGCGGAAACCACGTATCGCTTTCGCACCGTCGAGGGCGGCCAGCGGTTCTCCATGATCCGTCCCGCGCTCGAGGACGGCGCCGAGATTCCCGCGACGCACGCCAAGTCGATCTCCCTTACCTTCACCGCCGACCCGGTTCTCGACGGGAACCTGGAAGGAGCGCTCGAACTCTTCGACTCGGCCGGGGCGCGAATCCCCTTCTCCTCGAAGACGGAGGAGAAAGACGCGCTTTTCCACGTGAAGATCACGCCGAAGAAGAAGCTCGCGCCGGGAACAACCTACACGCTCCGCGCCTCCGGAGGGACCCGCGGGCTTCAGGGCGCGCGCGAAGGCGCGGGCTGTCACCTCGATGGGGAGTATCACGTCGTCTTCGACGTCGTGAAGCCCTCTCCCGTCACCGTCGTCGAGACTCTGCCGGCGGCCGGAGGGCAGCTCCCGCCGCAAGGGATCGTCTACGTCCGGCTCTCGCGTCCGATCCTTGCGCGCAGCGTGACGATGAAGTCCGTGGTGCTCAAGGAGAACCAGAAGACGGCCGTGAAGGGCAAGCGCGCCATCACCCCGGACGGGCGTTGGTTGATGTTCGTGCCGGCCAAAGCCCTCGACGAGGAGGCCGACTACGAGCTGAGCGTGCTCGGCGGGGCCCACGGCGTGAAGGACATCTACGGCTCCGACCTCGCCGAGGACTACGCGCTCCCCTTCACCGTGCGCGACGAGGGCGAGGGGCCGACCGTTGTCTGGCTGAACCCGCGCGACGGCGAGCGCTCCGTGCGGCGGAACCTCGACATCGAGGCCTACTTCTCGCAGCGCCTCGATCCAACGACCGTGTCCGAGGACTCGGTCAAGCTGAAGGACGAGGATGCGATCACGCGGCTCGCCGAGGCGAACTTCCGCCTCGTCGTCAGCATCGCGAAGAAGTACACCGGCCGCGGAGGACTCTCGTTCCTCGATCTCATCCAGGAGGGCAACATCGGCCTCATGCGCGCGGTCGAGAAGTTCGACTTCCGCAAGGGCTACAAGTTCTCCACGTACGCCACGTGGTGGATCCGCCAGGCCATCAGCCGAGCCATCGCCGACCAGGGCCGCATCATCCGCATTCCGGTCCACATGGTGGAGACGATCAACCGGCTGCACAAGGTCCAGCGGCAGCTCCTCCAGCAGCTCGGGCGCGACCCATCGCTCGAGGAGGTCGCCGAGAAGATGGACCTGCCTGTGGAGCGCGTGTCGGAGATCGTGCGCATCGCGCCCGACCCGCTCTCGCTCGAAGTGCCGATGGGCGAGGACGATAGCCCCAAGCTGGGCGACCTCGTCGAGGACCAGGAGGTCCACTCGCCGGTCGACGCCGCCTCGAACCTCGTGCTCCGTGAACAGCTCGAGCGCGTGCTCGCCACCCTCTCGGAGCGCGAGCGCCAGGTCATCAAGCTCCGCTTCGGCCTGGGCGACGGCTACCCGCGGACGCTCGAGGAAGTCGGGCACATGTTCGGCGTCACCCGAGAGCGCATCCGGCAGATCGAGGCCAAGGCCCTCAAGAAGCTGCGGAACCCGGCCCGCATGAAGCGGCTCCGGGACTACCTGAGCGACTAGCTCTCCCGACCTTCTCGCCTGAAGCACGGGCCCCGCGCGACAGCGTCGCGAGGGGCCCGTTGCCGACGATCAGGGCCGTTTGCGGCTATGTGTTGGGTTCTCCGCCGGGGATTCCCGACATGTCGACGGGCAGCGTATAGGTGGGAACGCCGCCTCGCGAGATCCCTTCGATCTTCCCGTCACGCTTGAACCACTTCGCGTGGCCGTCCACGAGACACACGTTCATCCCGCCGTTGTGCCTGGGAACGCCGGGGAAGTTGTCCCACTCGAACGCTCCGGTCGGGCCGCCGGCGCCGGGGTTCTCGGGGTCCCAGGGCTGGCCCGGCGTGACGTAGCGCGAATCGAAGAACATCGTCGTGTTGACCGGTTCTTCGATCATGGCGAGAGGGACGACGGGGTCGGAGGCTCCGAGGCCGGGGGGGAGTTCGGGGTCCTGGAAGAGCGCGAAGTTGTACACGTACGAGCCGTACCGGAAGTTGCCAGCCGTCTGGAGCCCGAGGCTCCCCAGCAGCGTGACGAAGTCCGTGCCGGGCTTGTCGCTGGGGCAGACCATGATCTGGTTGTTCTTCATGTACGGCATGACGCTGTCGTAGACCGTCCAGGCGTGGTCCCCGCTCCCGGGCATGAGGATCGTGTTCTCCATGCTCGTGACGCTCTCCGGGAACGTCTCGTCATAGTCCTGCACGTACGAGAGCGTCGCGATCGCGAACTGGCGAGTGTTCGAGAGGCAGGATGTCTGGCGCGCCTTCTCACGAGCCTTGGCGAAGACAGGGAAGAGGATGGCCGCGAGGATGGCGATGATGGCGATGACGACGAGTAGCTCGATCAGCGTGAACGCCCTTCGGATCCGCACAATCGTCCTCCTGTTCAACGTCCCCCCCCGAACTCCAGCATTGTAGTGGGCGCGACCGACGGCTGCGGCTAAGGGCGGATGAAGGTCGAGTTGGCGGACGGGCAACGTACAACAAGAGCGGAGCGCGGCCCATCGGGCCGCGCCCCGCTCTTGCGTGTCGCCGAACCGGTGTCGAGCCTACGG
>CAZCER010000062.1:5099-12916 GCA_964497385.1 uncultured Armatimonadia bacterium
GACAACCATGGGGACGTCGCAGATCACGGGGACCTGCTCACGCGGCGGAAGTTCCTGCAGGCGAGCCGACATCTGCTCGCGGTCCACGTCGAGGTACTCCGGCGGGGACGCCGAGTCCATCGCCTCGTTGATGCACTGCAACGTGCGGCTGCGACGCCTGACCGCGACCACGTCATCCACCCGCAACTGCATCGACGGGATGTTGCACTTCTTGCCGTTGACGGTGAAGTGGCAGTGGCCGACGAGTTGGCGGGCCTGGTAGATGGTCTTCGCGAAACCGGCGCGCATGACGAGGGCGTCGAGGCGCGTCTCCAGTTCCTGCACCAGCAGGTCCGGGGTGTTGCCCACGCGGCGCGCGGCGCGCTTGTAGTACTTCACGAGCTGGCTCTCGCTCACGTTGTACTGCGCGCGCAGGCGCTGCTTCTCGAGAAGCTGGCGCTTGTACTCAGAGGGACCCCGCCCGCGGCGCTGGTCGGGCCCGTGCATGCCCGGCGGGTAGGGCTTCTTCTCCATGACCCTGCCGGCCTTTGACGTCAGAGCGATGCCGAGGCGGCGCGAGAGCTTGGCAACCGGTGTTCTGCGATCCATCAGATCCTCCATTGGGGCCGCCGAGCCCTGAGGCTCCAGGCGAACCGGAAGCGCGTACGCATTGCACGACCCAAAAGAGCGACTCTCCTTGGGCGCGAACCGTAAGACTACACCGCGACCCTCCACGGGTCAACACGATTCGCGGATTCATCGGGGCGTTTCGAACGCCCTTTCGAGTGCGTCCCGCGCGCGCCGCGCGATCCGGGAAGGGAATCGCGGAGCGGACCGCCGAATCTCCCCACGGGCCCCAAGGCGCGAGTCCGCGCCGGGGCGGCGGAGGTGCAAACCGTGCATTTCGGAGCGCTTGCCATCCTAGCTCTTCTCGCCGGAGACGGCGACCCCGTGCTTCGGTTCGAGCGCCAGAAGATCGGGACCGTCGTTTACGAGGCGGCGTCCGCGTTCGACGTCGACCGCGACGGCGCGATCGACATCGTGAGCGGCGGCTCGTGGTTCGCCGGGCCGGACTTCACCGTGGAACACCCGATCTGGTCCGTGCCCCGAGTCGGCGACTACTACGACGACTTCTCGGACTACCCGTTCGACGTGAACGGCGACGGCTGGACGGACATCATCACCGGAGGCTACTTCGGGCAGACGCTCCACTGGCTCGAGAACCCTAAGGGCGAGGCGGTGGAGTGGACGAACCATGACGTGGCGCAGGTCGGGCCCATTGAGCGGAACTGCTTCTGGGATCTCGACGGCGACGGCGTGGTGGAGGTCTTCCCGGTCACCGCGCCGGTCCACGTCTTCCGGCTGGCGCCCGGCGAACCGACGGGGTTCTCCCAGTTCACGATCCAGCAGCCCGGCGGCGGCGGCCACGGGATGGGGTGCGGGGATGTGAACGGCGACGGCCGCGCCGATCTTCTGTTCGCGTCCGGCTGGTTCGAGGCGCCCGCCAACCCCTATGAGGGCGAGTGGATCTGGCGCCCGGAGTTCGATCTGAACTGGTGCGCAAGCGTGCCGATCCTGGTGCACGACGTGAACGCGGACGGCCGGAACGACCTGATCGTCGGCCAGGCGCACGACTACGGCCTCGCGTGGTGGGAGCAGGGCGTCGGACCGGACGGCGCGCGAACGTGGACGAAGCATGACGTCTGCCTGGATCGCTCGCAGTATCACGATCTCGCGCTCGCGGACATCGACAACGACAACGAGCCGGAACTCATCACCGGCAAGCGCTACTACGCCCACAGCGGCCACGACCCGGGCGCAGAGGATCCCGTCGGGCTCTACTACTTCGAGATCAACGGGGGCGACTTCACGCGCTACACTCTGGACTACGGCCCGGCCAGCGAGGCGAGCGGCGCCGGCATCTACCTCTGGGTCGAGGACGTCGATCAGAACGGCTGGCTCGACGTGGTCGCCCCCGGCAAAGAGGGGCTCTACCTCTTCCGGAACATGGGGCCGATCGAGTAGGGGCCGCGTCCTCGGAGGCGTTCGAACGGCGCGAGCGGGCCCCGGCGCCCGCTCGCGTTCGGTGTTGCGCGTATTGACCCGGCGCGCTCTCTTCCGCTAATGTCAGTTGTCCCGCGGCAGTTGGGACACTCTGATCCACGGAGGCGCGACCGCCCATGCGCGATCGTCACATAGACATTCAGATCGACAAGCTCGGCTCGAAGTACACGCTCGTCGTCGCCGTCGCCAAGCGGGCGCAGCAGATCCGGAACGGCGCGGTTCCGGTCGTGTCCCTCGACTCCCACAACCCGGTGACCATCGCGCTCGCCGAGATCGCGAGCGACGAGGTTATGGTCAATCCCGAGCAGCTTCTCGCGCTCGGCGAGCGGCAGGCGGCGGAAGCGCACGAGCCCGCTCGCGACGAGGGTCTCGAAGAGGATCTCCTCGCCTTGGCGGACCTGCCCGGCGACGAGGATTTCGACGATGATCTCGACCTCGAGGACGTCGATCTTCTCGGCGAGGATGACGAGGAGTAGCTTGGCCCACGGCCGGCCGGCGCTCGCGCGCGGCCGCGCCGGTTGTTCCCCAGAGGTAGTGTAGACCGTGGCGGACGACTTCTACCAGATCCTGGGCGTCGAGCGCGGGGCGTCGCCGGAGGAGATCAAGCGCGCCTACCGCGGGCTCGCCCGGCAGTTCCATCCCGATGTGAACCCCGACCCTGAGGCGGAGGAGAAGTTCAAGGAACTCTCCCACGCCTACTCCGTGCTCAGCGACGCCAACCAGAGGGCGCGGTACGACCAGTTCGGTCCCGAAGGCCTCCGGAACGGAGTGGGCGGAGGCGCCGGCGCGACCGGTTTTGGGTTTCCCTTCGACCTCGAGGACCTCATCTCGTCCTTCTTCGGCGGGGGCGTGTCGCGGGCCGAAACCGAACGCGGAGCCGATCTTCGGTACGACCTCGAACTCACGCTCGAGGAGGTCCTCACCGGCTGCGAGCGCCGCACGCAGGTCACCAAGCCGGAGTATTGCGACGCCTGCGAAGGCTCAGGCGCCGAGCCCGGCTACGGCCAGGTCGTCTGTCCTTCGTGCGGCGGCGCCGGTCGAGTCTCTCGCGTACAGAACACCCTCTTCGGGCAGTTCTCCACAGCCACCTCATGTCCGCACTGCCGGGGCACGGGACGGGTGGTCGAGAAGCCCTGCTCCAAGTGCGGGGGCGAGGGCCGAAGCGTACAGGAGGTCACCCTCACGATCACCGTGCCCCCGGGCGTGGAAGAGGGCGACCGCATGAGGCTCCGCGGGCAAGGCGAGGCGGGGCGCCGCGGCGCGCCCCCGGGCGACCTCTACGTGGTGTGCCACATCAAAGAGCATCCGCGCTTCGAGCGCCGCGGCGCCCAACTGGCGGTGGAGACCCCGATTTCATTCAGCCAGGCCGCCCTGGGCGACGTCTTGGAGATCGAGGGGCTCGACGGCTCACCCATTCGCGTCGAGATACCCGCCGGAACCCAGACCGGCGCCCACTTCGCGCACCGCGGCCAGGGGCTTCCCAGCGTTCGCAAGCCGCAATCGCGCGGCGACCTTCATGTGTTCGTCCGCGTCTACACTCCGACCAACCTGTCGGCCGAGGAGAAGGAGTTGCTCCGGAAGTTCGCGGAACTGCGCGACGAGGACGTTCCGGAGCCGTCCTCGAGGGGCTTCTTCCAGAAGGTGTGGGACCGCCTGGTAGGTGAGTAGTCCGCATGAGCTACGTTCCTCCGCACGGGAACACCTGGTGGCGCGAGCCGAAGTGCCGCTTCCTGCTCTGCCTGCCCCACGGATGGCGTGTGACGCACTCGTCCGAGGCCGACCGCTTCGCGGTGGTCCGCACGCCCGAGGGCCCCGGTTGGCTGCGGGGGTCGATCGTCCAAGCGCGACCGGAGGACGAGGGCATCCGCGTGCGAGAGGTTGTGCGCGCCGGCGCCGCGGCCCATGCGGGCGGGAGCTACAGCGAGGCGCTCGGTGTGGCTCGGGCCCAGTACTCCTGCCGCAAGCAAGTCGATGGCCGCAATCTGTACGTCTACTACTGGGAGTACGGGGCGGCGCGCTGGGTCTGCGTCTGGACCTACGCCATCGACATCGCCCTGCACGGCACGGACGCCGTGCGGCGAGACTACGCGGAGGCTTCCTTCATCGCGGACTCCTTCGCTCTCGCCTGATCGGGCTCGTTCGCGGGAGTCCGCGCGCAGTAGAGCGCCGCGGCGGCCGCGCAAGGGATGAAGCCCATCGCGGTCATCACGCTTCCCGAGTCGTTCACCAGCCCCGCGAAGATCGAGATGAGCATCCCGGCGAGGATGTGCGACAGAGGCGGCGCGTCCGGACGCCGGTTCCGCGCGGCCCCCGCCCACACCCACGGCGCGAAGAGAAGCGTCGTCCCCAGCGAGGCCCACCAAAGCCGCGTCGTGAAGCGGCCCGAGACGAGGCGGACTTTGCCCTGCAGGGTGCGCACCGCGAACTCGCGATCGTCGCCGAACAGCTCGTTCAGAAAGTGCCCGAGGTGCGTCGTGGGGTCGCCGTGGGCCCAGATGTCGTAGAAGCCCGCGCCCAGGACAGCGGCCGCCGCGACGAGCGGCCCCCCCACCACGCAGACGAGCACCGCCTTGGCTCCGCCGACGGCGAGACCCAGGGCGACGGAGGACGCGAACGCCGCCGTCAGGAGGCCCCCGGTGTTCGCGCCGAGCGACGGCGCCCCGATGATGACGACGGGGACGAGCGTGACCGTCCAGGCAGCCACCCGAAGCCACCGACGCCTTCCCGCGGCGTCGGCGAGCAGGCCGGCGAGCAGCACGGCGCCGACCACGGTCACGATGGACATCGAGTTCCCGATGCCGTACAGCCGGCTGTCCCGTGAGAGGCAGTAGCCGAAGAAGCTAAAGGCCGCCAGGTTGGCGCCCATGAGCTGATCGCCGAGAAACACGGCCGGCGAGAAGGCGCAGGCGAGGCCCGCGGACGCGCGGCGCCAGGGAAGCAGCGTCAGCATCAACCCGGCGCCGGCCGCAAGGAGCGCCGCGCTGCCCATCAGGCGCCAGGGATCGCCGGACGGGTTGGCCCCGGCCATCAGAGCCATGACGGCCGGCGCGAGGAGCAGCCCGAGGCCCAGGCCTCGGACCGCGCGGTCCATGAGATCGTCTACGCCCGGGGGGGCCGACGCGGAGCCGCTTCGAGGTCGGTGGGTCATCGACAGCCCCACCAGGGCCAGGCCCGCGACTCCTAGCGTGCAGGCCGCCCCGAGGTGGGCCCCCACGGAGTGATCGGCCCCGGGAACGACGTGGCCGAGCGTCCGGAGCAACTCGAGCGGAGGGGCGACGAAGACGACGCCCGAGCCGTCGTCGGAAGCTTTGAAGCACGCGATGAGCGTGGTCACTGGCGCGAGCGCCAGGAGGCCCAGGAAGCGGAGGAGGCGCCGGCGCGCGTCGTCGTGGGCGAGAGGCCAGGCCGCGATCGCGAACCAAGCGACAAGGGTGAGGTTCCGCATCAGGGTGCGAAACTGCGCGGTCCGGCCTCGCTCGGAGTTGCGGGTGGCGTCCATGAGCCACTCGAGACGCCGCAGCACGCCTTCCGGCGGCGCGGGAGCGTTCCATGCCGGGCGGCCCTCGATGTCGAGCGGGGCGGGAAGCCCCAGTGTGTCGAGCACCGTCGGGCAGACCGACGCGATGCGGATCAGGCCCGGACGCCGCGTCGTGGGACAGCCGAGCAGCCCCTGTCCGACGCCGTAACGCCAGAAGAGCCCCATGCGCTCCGCGCTCCAGTCCGCCCCGCGCGGAGGCATGGAGAGAACGAAGATCGGAGAGCCGCTCTGGTCCGACGTCTCCCGCAGGGCCGGCGCGGCGGCCTCGGCCGCGTCCGGGCTGAGCGCGAGCGCCACGACTAGATTCGCAGCCTCGGAATCCGGCAGATCCGCCAGGTCTTGGGGTGTGATGAGGGCGACCACGTGGTCCTCGCCCATGACCAGAAGCCCCGCGTCGGGGTCGCTCGGGCCGTCCTCGTCGGCGCCGAGCACGGCTCTGCGGCCGGCGGCGCGCAGTTCGGCCGCGAGCGTCCCGTAAGGCTCCCCTTCCTGCAACTCCGTGTACGCGTAAGCGCGGAAAGGGCCTTCGCCTCCGCGGCTTTGCGATCCACTCGATCCGGCGCGGAGCCGCCTGCCCGCCCCGGCGGCGATCAGATACGCGCGCCGGTGGATGACTCCCGCCGTGTAGCTGTCGGACCGCGTGCGGCTGTTGACGAGCGCGACCTCGGACGCCTCCGCCATCTGGGTGAGCGCGGGGTAGGCGCCATCCACCAGGTCGGCGAGGATGAGTCCGTCGACGACCACGATGTAGGCCGCGGCGGGGGGGGGCGACCAGTCCTCGGGCAGTTCGGCCGAGGGCCCAAGCAGCGCAAGCGCGGTCAGGACCGCGAGCATCAGCGAGCGCCCCCCGCAAGCTCGCGGTAGGCGTCGGCAAGCCGTCCGAGCGTCGCGTCCAGTGAGTGTCTCCGCATCATCAGGTCTTTCCTTCGGGTGAGATCGTCCGCCAGGATCTCGTATTCATCCATATCGCCCGAGTCCAGGTCATAGCCTGTGGACGAGGGCCGCGAGTTCACAAGCCTCGCCTCACCACGCCCGGCTCGTCGCGTCATAACGAGCTGGTCGGCCCGCCTCGTCCCCGCTCCGGTGGAGGTGATGATCCGGAGGAAACGCTCCGCCAGAGCCTCGGAGTCGCCCTCGTCTATCCAAGCGACCTCGGGAGCGCCGTCGAGGAGTTCCCTGTGGACGGGCGTGCGCGAGGCGACGATGTGGGACCGGCAACTGGCCGCCTCGATGACCTCCCACGGGAAGCCGACCGGCCGCCCGGGAAACGCGACCGCGTCGAGCGCGCTGAGCACCCACGGAAGCGAGAACCGGCCCGGCAGGAAGCGAAAGCGGCCGAGCACGCCTTCGCGGTGGGCAAGCCCCTCGACCTCCGGGAGGCGATGCCCCGAACCGATGACCACGAACTCACAGAAAGGGATCGCCCGGAGCGCGCGGGCCGCCGCACGGACGAAGGTCTCCGCGCCGGAGGCGTCTTCGTCGAGGTCGCCCGCGAAGCCGATGTGCAGCACGGTGGGATCGAGCGTCAGGTCGCGCATGACCTCCTCGGGGATGTGGTTTCCCTTGAAGTCCCGTGCGTCCAGCGCGCACGGAAGCACCTCAACCGATGAGCCCATCAGCTCCCGCGTGGGCTCCACATAGGCGGCCAAAGGAACGTGCGTTCTAGCCACGCGGCGAACCGCCGCGCGGGAGAGCGGGCGGTCCGGAGGGAGGCTGTAGGCCGATAGAAGCAGCGGGGCGCGCAACACGCTCGAGGCCGCCGCGGCCGCCGCGTAGCCGTGCGCGTGCACGACCCGAACCCGCCCGCCGCGCCCGATCGCCATGGCCGAGGCGCCCGCGGCGAAACGGTGCGGCCAGACCGCCCCGTTCCCTTGCATCATCCGCAGTGGAATGCCCATCCGCGAAGCCCGGCGCATCAAGACGGGGTGCTCGTCGCAGAGGATCGCGCTCGGGTGTCGGGTCGAGCGCTCCGCCAGCGCCGGGATGAGCCGAGTCAGGTAGGCGCGTCCGCGGGGAGAGCCGCGGAGGCACACATGCAGCACCGGGGGGCCAAGAGCAACCGGCTGATCGAGCGCCGCCGCTAGGGTCTCATGCGACGGCCCTAGTTGTAAGCGAACCCGGGTCATACCCCTAAAGCCCACCTCGCTTCTGAACACCGCCCCGTCCGAGGCAGTTGACGGACTTGCTCGGCAGTCAGTAGTGAGAGGTTAGCACACATGGCGCAGGCTCCGACCGC
>CAZCER010000063.1:0-12856 GCA_964497385.1 uncultured Armatimonadia bacterium
GGCGGCGACCAGACAGGGTCGGAGTACCTGAGTGAGCGCAGGGGCGTCGAAACGGCCGATGCGGAGTGGCGGGGCGAGGCGGCCGTTGTGCTCACCTGGAACGACTTTCCCGAGTATGCGCAGTACAAGCGGCTGTGGTTCGTTCCGTCACGCGGGTGGGCGGCGGCCCGATGGGAGTGGCGGGACGGCGAGACGCTTCTCTGGAGCCGCGAGGTGATGGAGTGGCAGAAGATCGACGGGCGGCAGCTCCCGAAGAGGATCCACGAGGAGAGCTACGACGCGCCGGTTGCGGCAATGCCGATCATGCGGGAGCAGAGGAGCCAAACCGTGATCGAGAGCGTGGATCTGACGCCCGACGTCTCGAACGTCCGGTTCGCACTCGGCTACGGCGACCTCGCGCCGGGGACGTGGATAGCCGACTTCGCGCATGACGAGCATTACGAGATCCCCTATCCGGGGGATGGCGAAGGGCGGTAGGCGGGGCGGGAGTTCCGGGGCGATGGGTGGAGGCGCCGCGGTCTGGAGGGCAAAGGGAGGCGCGTCACGAAGGTTTCGTGGCTGGCCGCCGCTGGCCGGCCGATCGAAACCTGAGAGGGACGCGCATGCCCACGCTCGGCTGGCAGGAGATCGCGCTGGTTGGGGGCCTCATCTTGCTCCTGTTCGGAGGGCGAACCTTCGCGAATCTGGCGCGCCAGGCCGGCAAGGGCATGGGCATGTACCGCAAGGTCAAGGACGACCTGACGCTGAGCCCTGAGCGTCTGCTCGGGCTCGGGCCGGATGACGCGCCTCCGGCCCGCGATGAAGACGATGAGCGGACGGACGAGGACGCCGCCCCGACGTAATGCCGGATGAGCGGACGGGAACGCCGCAACCAGCCGCGGGCAAGGCAGAGGGAGCGCGCGCTTGATCGTTGTGGATCTTCTCTACAACCTGTCGCTTCTGGCGGCGCTGAGCGTCCTTTCAGGCTTCATCGACGCTCGGTGGGACCGGACAACCTGGGTAGGCAAGTTCCTGCAGGGGTGTCTTTTCGGCACGGCGTCGGTCATCGGCATGCTTCGCCCGCTGGTGTTGGGCGAGGGGCTCATCTTCGACGGGCGGTCGGTTCTCCTCAGCCTCTGCGGTCTGTTCTTCGGGCCCCTGCCGACGGGGATCGCCGCGGGGATGGCCATCGTGTGCCGGGTGCTGCAGGGCGGACCCGGCGTGCGGATGGGCGTTCCGGTGATTCTGGCGTCGGCGCTGATCGGGCTCGTGATGCGCGCGCGGCGGAAGGGCCCCGGCGAGATCACCGCCGTCCAGCTCTACCTTCTGGGCATCGTCGTTCATGTGGTGATGGACGCGATGATGCTGCTCTTGCCGCGGGAGATGGCGCTGAACAGCCTCACCAAGGTGGCCGTGCCCGTGTTGGCGCTGTATCCGGTCGCGACCGTGGTGATCGGCACGGTGCTCCGGGACCAGGAGGCGCGCGGGCGCTTCGCCGGGGCGTTGCGAGAGAGCGAGTCGCGGTTCGCGGCGCTGGTGGCCAGCGTGCCGGGGGCGGTCTACCAGTGCGATCCGACGCCCCCGTTCGTGGGGCGATACCTGAGCGACGGGGTCGAGGCGATCGCGGGGCGCACGTCGGCGGAGCTGGGCTCGGACCCCCGTGGCTGGGGAGGGCTCGTCGAGCCGGAAGAACTGGACCAGACCGTTGAGCGCATGTGCGCCGCCATCGAGGCCCATGAGCCGTACGCGGTCGCGTACCGCATTCGCCACGCGGACGGCGGTCTTAGGTGGGTGCATGAAGCGGGCCAGGCGACGTACGGCGCGGATGGGAGCCCGCTGCACCTCGACGGGGTCATCGTTGATGTGACCGAGCAGCGTCGCGCGGAGCGGGCTCTGTCGTGCGCGAACCGCGTGGCTCAGGCGTTCCTGACTCACTCCAACGACGCGGTGTATCCCGAGGTGCTGCAGGTGCTTCTGGAGGCGATGGACAGCACGCATGGCTTCATCGGGTACATCGATGAATCGGGGGCTCTCGTGCTTCCGGCTCTGAGCGCGGTCGCGGCGGCGAAGGAGCATCTCTCGGGCGATCCACCGGTGGTGCCGAAGGAGAAATGGAGCGGGCTCTGGGGCCAGGCGCTGCGCGAGGGAAAGGCGCTGCTCTCCTCGGAGCGGCCGACCTTTCCGGGCGGGCACATCACGCGCTCGGGCGCGATGGCGGCGCCGCTCAAGAGCCACGGCGAGGCAGTGGGGGTGATCTGTCTCGCGGACAAGCCGGGAGGGTATCGGACCGACGACCTCCGCTTGTTGGAGACCACCGCGACGTACATTGGTCCGTTGCTTGGTGCGGTGGTCGAGGAGCGACGGCGCGAGCGGGAGCGGCGGGAGTTGGAACTCCGAGTCGAACGGTCGCAACGGATGGAGAGTCTCGGCGTTCTGGCCGGGGGGATCGCGCACGACTTCAACAACCTTCTGACGGGCGTGCTCGGGAACGCGTCGCTCGCGCTCGACATGCTGCCGGAGGATTCGCCGGCCCGGGAGGCCGTCCGGAACGTTGAAACGGCAGCGGTTCGGGCCTCTGAGCTTTCGAGGCAGATGCTCGCGTACTCAGGCAAGGGGCGGTTCGTGGTGACGCTCCTGAGTCTATCCGAGTTGGTGGACGAGATGACGCAGCTCTTGAAATCCTGCATCTCGAGGAACGCGTCGCTCGCCATCGACCTGAGCGCCTCGGACACGACGGTCGAAGGCGACCCGACGCAGCTCAGGCAGGTGGTGATGAACCTCATCACCAACGCCTCGGACGCGCTCGGCGAGGAGACGGGTTCGGTGAGCATCCGCACGGGCGTGATTGAGGCGGACGCCGCGCTGTTCGAAGAGACGTACCTTGCACCCGAGGCGCCCCCGGGGGAGTACGTGTTCCTGGAGGTGGCGGACACTGGCTGCGGGATGGATGAAGAGGCGCGGCAGAGGGTCTTCGAGCCGTTCTACACCACCAAGGCGACCGGGCGCGGCCTGGGCATGGCCGCGGTCGTGGGAATCGTACGCTCGCACGACGGCGCCCTGCGCATCCAGAGCGCCCCGGGGCGGGGTACGACAATCACGGTGCTGTTGCCGAAGGCGTCCGTGGTGGAAGAGGAACCGGGACTCGGGCGCGCGGAGCCCATGCCGGAACCTCTCGCGCAGCGGGAGCGCAGGGGCGGCGCGGTGCTCGTGGCGGATGACGACCCGGCCGTGAGGCGCATCGCGACGCTCTCGCTCACGAACGCCGGCTACGAGGTGCTCGAAGCCGAGGACGGCGTCGGGGCGGTCGAGGCGTTCTGCGGCCGGCCCGAGACGATCGTGTGCGTGGTTCTGGACGTCACGATGCCTCGCATGGGCGGTGAGGAGTGCCTCGCGGAGATCCGCGCGATCCGGTCGGACGTGCCGGTCGTGCTCTCGAGCGGTTACACCGAGCACGACATCTCCGGCCGGCTGACGACTCGGGAGCGGGTGGGGTTCGTCGGCAAGCCCTACCGACCGTCCGAACTCGTGGCCGAAGTTGGCCGGTTGCTCGCCTCCGACCGACCGGCCGAAGAGAGCGCCGCGGACGCGCAGTGAGTCCCGACGGCTAACGGAGGAATCCCCAACACGCGTGGGAACCGGACGCGGACGACCCGCCGTCGCTCGCATTACGCGGCGTGGTCCCTCGGAGGTGCTTGGATGCTTCGCTTGGTTCGGCCGTCACGTCGCGCGACGTCGCTAGCGGCCGTGCTCTTGTTCACCGGGACCCTTGTCTGTCTTGCGGCCCCGCCCGGGATGGAGGTGGCGGCCGAAGCGACGACCGCTGAGCTTCGCGACGCCGCGGGGCTCGCGGAGCGATATGCGGGGCGCTTGCTGACGGTGCGCGGCGCCGTCACCGCGACGGATGCGGCCCTGCGGAGCGTGTACCTGGACGACGGGCCGAGGGTGGACGTCAGCGCAATCCCATCTTGGCAGAGGCCGTCGTTCCACGTCGGCGAGGAGATCACCGTGACCGCGCGGTGCGCCTCGGAGGAGGCGGACGGCAAGACTCGGGCGGTGCTCACGGTCGAAGAGAGAGCCGCGATCGTGCACCACCTGCCTGCGGGCAACGAGCCGCGAACGTTCGGCGTGTTCGTGTTGAGCTTCGATCCGGTCTGCCCGGAGCACGGCGGCGAGCGAACCACCGAGGTGATGGGCTGGAACGATCCGCACGCGCTCGCAAGTCAGTACATGGAGGCGCTGCGGGATTGCAGCAACGGGTGGTGCAACTACCAGATCGCGGAGTGGGTGGACCTCGACTACCACCCGCGCTTCGAGGATGGGTTCGCTTACGGTCCGGACGAGTACATCGAGACCTGGCGCAATCGTGAGACAACGGGACTCCATGAGGGCATGTCCAATGTGAAAGCCCTCCTCACTGATAAGGCGTTCCCGCACAACAACCCCTCGAGCGTCGCGGAGCGCGTGGCGGCGGGCGAGATCGACGAGGTCTTTCTGTTCGGATCGCCTGCGGCGCTCGCGGCCTCGGAGGCCGCGATGGGCGGGCCGGCCCCGTTCTTCATCAACGGGGTGACGTACGACATTCCGGAGGCGGGTCGGAACTTCGCGATCATGGGGTTCAACTACGAGCGCGACGTGGACTGCATGCTCGAGAACTTCAGCCACCGGACGGAATGCACCATGACGCGGGTCTATGAGCCGGCGGACTTCTGGTTCCCGACGCCGCCTGCGGCGAACCTGTGGGACGCGTTCCGGATGTTCGATCAGCGCTCCCCCGGCGAGTCGGCGCTCGGGATCTGCCACTTCGCGCCGGCGAGCGAGTCCGACTACGACTGGGGCAACCCGCGGCCTGTGGAGAGCACGTGTGACGACTGGCTCTACAACTGGCCGAACCTGAAGGGCGCGGAGACGCGGCGCACGGTTACCTGCGAGGAGTGGGGCGGAGGGCGGATGGACTACCACCACATCTGGTGGCTGAACCACATCCCCAACGCGCCGGGCACGGGCGCCGACGGGAAGCTCCTCAACTGGTGGAAGTACGTGTGCGACCCGAACGGTTACTAGCGGCGGGCCCAACCAAGGAGCGGTGACAGCATGACTTCGGCGACACTCGTAGGCGCGGTTCTCGCGGTCCTTGCCGGCGCGCAGGTGGGTGAACGGCCCGCTCTCCTACCCGCTCCCCGGAGCTTCACGGCGTTGGGCGGGTCGCTCGCGGTGCAGGCGCCGGTCGAGCTTCACGTCACACATCCTGACGCGGCGTCGGCTGTCGAGGTGCTGGAACGGGTCTTCGGCGCCGCGGGCCAAGGCGGCGCGCGCGTCACGCTCGCGTCGACCGACGAGGACCTCGGCCCCGAGGGGTACGAGCTGGAGGTAAGCGCGGACGGGATCGCGATTCGCGCGCGCGGCGCGGCGGGGCTCTTCTACGGGGCGCACACGCTGAGGCAGCTCTGGGAGGCGAGCCCGGGGGAACTGCCGCTGTGCCGGATCGTCGATTGGCCGGACATGCGGTGGCGCGGGACGGACTACGAGGTGACGAGGCCGGAGGACCTGCAGCGACTTGCGGGGCTCAAGATGAATCTCGTGGTTTGGGAAGTGAGCGGGCGGTTCGCATCGCCGTCACACCCCGAGCTGGCGGGGGATCTCTCGCTCGATGAGCTGGCGGCCATCTGCGCCGAGGCGCGTCGGAACCACATCACCCTCATCCTGCACATTCAGTCCTTCGGGCACGCGCACTGGCTGCTGACACCGCATCCCGAACTCCGGGCCGACCCCGAGAGCACGCACACGATCCGGACCGACCGGCCCGAGGTGTACGAGATCCTGGACGACCTCTATGGAGAACTCATCGCCGCCTCGGGCGCACCCTACTTCTTCCCCGGGTGCGACGAGCCGTGGCAGATCGACAACTGGTGCAAGGAGAGGGGGCTTGACCCGGCCGAGGTCGTGGGGGAGCACATCGCTCGACTCGCGGCAATCGCGAAGAAGCACGGGGCCCGCATCATGGTGTGGGGCGACTACCTCCTGAAGTACCCCGACGCGCTGGGCCGCTTCTCCCCGGAGGATGTCAGCATTCTCGACTGGCATTACGAGCCGGTGACCGATTACCCATCGGTCGACGTGTTCGTGAACGCGGGCTTCGAGACCCTCGTCGCGCCGTCCGCCGCTCCGGGGGAGGCGCTCTTCCCGGACTATGACCAGACGACGACGAACATCCTCAACTTCGTCGCGGAGGGCAAGCGCCGCGGAGCCGCTGGGATGCTCAACACGAACTGGCCCACGGGTCCGATGCCGCTGGAGGCTTTGTGGTACGGGTGGGCGCTCGCGGCGGACGCGGCCTGGTCAAGTGAGCCCGTGCATCGCGAGGAGTTCGACCAGCGGTACGCGTCCCTTGCGTTTGGGGGCGACCCGGAAGGTCTCGCGCAGTACCTGGAGTGGACCGCCGCCAACCGAGGCTGGCGAAAAGGCGAGACGCCCTCCGCGAGCGCGCATCTCCGGACGATGGCGGACCAGGACGCGTTCGGCGTGATCGGTCTCGAGGCCCCGGAAGACGAGGGGCCGATCGAGGGACTGTTGCGTCGGACGGACGATCTCGCGGCGCGAAACGCGGGCGACGCTCACCCGGGATGGGCCGACCTGGCGGCGATCGCGGAAAGCATCGGCGCCTCCGTATACTCACAGCGCCGCAACGCGCTTCTCGCCCGAGCCTACGGCGCGTTGACGCTCGTGAGCGCGGACCCCGGCGACCCCGATGCGGGCGCGCACTTGTCGGCGGCCGGCGAAGCCCTTGAGCAACTGGCGCGGATCGTGCGCGAGGGCGACACCGATGCACAACACGTCGTCCAGATTGCGCTGACGAACCTGCCCGAAGCGCCCGGTCCGGAATGCGACCCGAGTCGGGTGTTCGGAGTGACGGGTGACGCGGAAAGCGGAACCTCCGAGATCAACGTGTCGGCCTGCGTCAGGGGCGGCGAGACGCGCGGGCATGGAGAGTCCGGGATCATCATCCCCAGACGGGGGACCGCGCTGGATCTGGCGTTCGCGACGCGTCGAGACGTCGACGTCCGCGTGTGGGCGCTCCTGCGACACAGCGCCGGGATCTGGGAGGATGGGGCGTTCGCGCGCGGAGGGCGCAACAGCGCGTACGAAGGTCGCTATGGGCTGACGCTCGACGGGAGGCCGCTCACGGAGACGTGGTGGGGCGAGGAACTCAATCCCGACGATGACGAGGCGCTGCAGTGGACGCTTCTGTACGAAGGACAAATCGCGGCGGGCGAACACTCCTTGGGCTTCCGGCCCGAGGGGATCAACTTCGCGATCGTGGAGCGGGTCGTATTCACGGACTTGGAGCGGACACCCGACGAGATCGGGCGCTGAGTGCCCCTGGCCAAAGACCCTCTACACCACCCGCCCGCGCTCGACTCCTTCGGGCAGGGGAACGGTGAGTTGGCAGGGCGCGGGTTCGATCGAGGCCTTGTGAGCTTCGGCTTCCCGCGTGATGCGCTCCACGATGTCCGGGTGGTCGGCGGCCTGGCCGTACGCTTCCGACGGATCCCACTCCAGATTGAACAAGAGAGGGGGCGTCCGCTCAACAGGCTCTTCGCCATAGCCGGCCTGTGTGGTGAAGTGAGCCTTCCACGGGCCTGAGCGATAGGCCATCAACCGAGTGCCTCGCCAAAACGGCATCGCGGCGCGGAGGCCGACTCCGCCCTCGAGGATGGGCAGCAGGGTCACTCCGTCGAGGGCGCGATCGTCGGGCGCGGGGACTCCGGCGAGTTCGCAGCAGGTGGGAAGCACGTCGAGCGTGGAGGCCATCGCCTGAGAGGTCGCTCCGGCCTCGATGACGCCCGGCCACCAGGCGATGCATGGTTCGCGCACGCCGCCCTCCCAAGTGCTGCCCTTTCCCCCACGGAGGAGCCCCGCGGAGCCGCCGTCCAGATTGCGGATGAGCCAGGGGCCGTTGTCGCTCGTGAGGAGCACAAAGGTGTTCTCCGCGAGGCCGCGCGCGCGCAATGCGTCGAGGAGTTGTCCGACGCTCCAGTCCAGTTCCGCGACCACGTCGCCGAACAGCCCGCGGGGGCTCGAGCCCTCGAAAGCCTCGGACGCGTGGAGCGGCGTGTGCGGGAACGTCTGGGCGTAGTAGAGGAAGAACGGGTCGTTCTCGTGACGGGAGATGAAGTCCAGGCAGCGGGCCGTGTAGCGCTGGGTAAGCGTGTTCTGGACGGCGGGCTCCTCGATCGTGTCCTCGCCGTCCACAAGCGGCGTGGGCTTCATGTCGTTGGAGTAGGGGATGCCGAAGTATTCGTCAAAGCCGTGCCGGGTCGGAAGGTGCTTCTTGAGGTGCCCGAGATGCCACTTGCCGATGCAGGCGGTGCTGTAACCTTGCCTTCCGAGGATCTCCGCGGTCGTGACCTCGCTCTCGGGAAGCCCGCCGCCGCAGGAGACGGAGCACACTCGGGCCGGCTCGCCGCACATGCCGCTTCGGATGGGCAGGCGTCCCGTGTTCAGCGCGGCACGACTCGGGGTGCAGACCGGCGAGGACGAGTAGAACTGAGTGAGCTTCGTCCCCTCGCGACACATCCGGTCAATGTTCGGCGTCTGAATGGTGGGGTGGCCGAAGCATCCGAGATCGCCGTAGCCGAGGTCGTCGCAGAAGATGACGACGATGTTCGGACGCCGGCCAGCCAACCGAACCGGCTGGGCGGCGCGAGCGCCGGCGGCTCGCCATGCGGCCAGACCGCCGACACCTGCGGCGGCTTCCCGCAGAAACGCACGTCGATCGACCGAGGCCATCGCGTTCGCGCCCCTCTCATTCTGGCTGACGCAGACCTGCCGCGCTTCTCGTCGGTGGTGTACGGAGGAAGCGCGTTGGGTCCCTCCCTACACCACGCCGACTGCTCCAGTGGCGCAAGACTCATCAGATCCACTTCAGAGCCTTGAGAAGGAGGATCTCCACCACCGCGACCACACCGAGCATCGCGCAAAGCTGCAGGAACGCCCAGGGGTTGGTCTGGCCAGGGACGCCGCCCACGTTCACCCCGAGCAACTCGGTCACGAAGCCGATCGGAAGGAAAAGCGCGGTGATGACCGAGAGCACGTAGAGCGTGCGATTCGTCCGCTCGCTGATGCGGCCGTTGAGTTCCTCCTGCGTGACCGCGGCGCGATCGCGCGCGGCGTCGAGACCCTCCAGGTGGCGGACAGCGCGCTCCGTAACCTCGTGGATGCGCGCCCGGTCCTCGCCCGAAAGCCAGCTCACGGGCTCGGCGTGGAGCCGGCTGAGGAGGTCTCTCTGGGGGGCGACGTGCCGGCGGAAGCTCACGATCTGCCTCCGGGCGTCCGCGATGTCCGCGCGGACGTCCGCGATCCGGCCCGCGACCACGCGCTCCTCGAGGAGGTCGACGCGGTCGTCCAGGGCGTCCATCGCGTCGGACATCCGGTGAGCCAGGAGTTCCACGATGGTGGCGAGAAAGGCCCCGGCGTTCGTCGGGCCGCGTCCTTCGGCGAGCGCCTCCGTCAGGTCTCGCACGGCGGCGAGCCGGCGATGGCGCACGCTGACGATGCGGTCGCTCTCGATCCAGAGGCGGAGAGACACCATGTCGTCCGGCGCCGCATTCGGATTCGCGTTCGCCCCCCGCAGCACCACCATCATGCCGTCCTCGCGTACGACGCACCTGGGTCGCGGACGCGGCGCGATCAGGGCCTCCAGGATGAGTGGATCCAGCCCGCTCTCCTCACGAAGCCAGGCGCCCGCGTCCGGCTTGCTGTAGTCGAGGTGCACCCACAACGCGCCGGGCTCCCTGAGGACCGAGGGGAGCGCATCCCGCTCGATCTCCCGAGCGCCGCCCTTCCCATCGAGAAGGAGCGCGAACACGATGCCATGTTCTCCGGACACGAACCATGCTCCTTACAAGCGCGAGGCGCCGGCGGCGTCTCCGCGCAGCGACTAAGGCGAACGCAGCTTGCCGCCGCGCCGCGTTCCCCGCTATCTCCCCAGCCTTCGGATCACGCACACGAGAAACAACGCCAGCGCGCACAGTCCGATCGCGCCCTCAAGCCCCGCGAGGAGTTCCCCCCGGCCAGGGCCCGCGCGCAGGTCGCCATAGCCGACATGCGCGAAGGCCGCGGCGCTGAAGCAAAGCCCGTGCCAGAGCGAGTGGCTCCGCTGCATGAACTCGACGCCGGCGCCCAGGCCGTACGCCGCGTGGAGAAGAGCGAAGAGAAGCACGACTCGGGCCGACCAGCCGATCACCCATCGGGGGCGCTCTCCGTACCCGCAGGAACGCTCAAGGGCGAGGTAGATGAGCTGTCTCCGCACCAGCGAGAGCCAGGCCCTCGCGGAGTGAAAGAACCCTCGCCAACTGCGCTTTCGGGCCGCCATCTCCGCCCGCGCCGCGGCGCCCCACCAGATGTACGGCGTCCAGAGGAGGCTGCTCATGGCAGCCTGATAGCGACCGATCGCGTGCCGCCGATGCCGCGCGATCGCCGGGAGCATGGCCAGTCGCTCGTTCCGCATCTCCCGGAAGAAGAACTCACCCGCGCGCGCGTTGTCGCCGGCCCTCTGGAAGGCGAGCTTGAGCTGTCGATAGACGTCCGGGGGATCGCCGGGCACGTCGCTATCGGACGGACGATCCTTGGTGGAGTCGCCCAGCTTCACCCCGTCGAGAGCGGTCTCGGGGGCGATCGTCGCGCCGTCGAGGCGCGCGTCGGTGAGATCCGCGCCGCGCAGGTCGGCGGCGACGCTCACGAACCCGCATTCCGAACGGAGGGGCTTCAGCAGAGAGCCGATCCGCGCGCCGCGCAGGAGCGCCCGGCTCAGGAGCGCCGCGCCGAAGTTCGACCCGGCGAGCGTCGCTCCGCTGAGGTTCGCCTCTTCGAGGTCGGCGCGGTTGAGGTCCGCGCCCGAGAGGTCGCACGCCACCAGGTTCGCGCCGCTTAGGTCCGCGTGGTCGAGCCTTGCACCGGAGAGATCCGAGTGGCGCAGGTCCGCGTTGGGAAGCGAGGCCCCCTCCATGGACACGCCGGCGAGCGCAAGGAACGGGAGCCGCGCCTCCGCGAGTTCCGGCTCAAGAGCCCAGATCTCCTCGAGGCGGTCCTGCATGTTCGGCGGCTGGCGCGAGCTGTGGAACTCGCAATGGGGCTCTTCGTCCTCCGAGAGACTCCAGGCCGGCAGTCCGCAACGCTGGCCCGCAAGTCGCCGCGTCCGCTTGTACCGGTGCAGGCAGCGCGCGTGGTCCTCGTGGCCCCAGCGATCCGGGTCACGGAAAGCCTCGGCCACGTCCTCGCTGTTGGCATACCGCTCGGGCGCCGGCAACCCACACCGCCCCTCGTGCCCGCTTACAGATTGGCGTTGTACTCCGCCACCAGGTCTCCGACCAGGCGAATGCGCTCGATGTCGCCGGTCGACGAGATCTCGTCACTGATCCCAAGCACCAAGTTCGGCGCGAACAGCTCAATGCATTCCCGGGCGCAGTCGAGAAGCGTCTCCACGCTGTAGGTCGCGTCGAAGTAGACGGCGGGAATCCCATCGATCAGAAACATGTCTCCGAGCGCTTCCTTCGTCTCGCGGAGCGTCACGTCCCCCTGCGGCCGCGGGGTGATCGCCTCGATCCCGTCGAGCCCTGTCTCCCTCGCGTACGGAAGAAGCGGCCCGCAGTCGCCGTCCCAATGGGCGTGCACGAACTTCCCGCCTCGATGGAGCAATTCCGCGCGCCGCTGGTAGGCGCCCAGCACGTGCTTCTCGAACAGCGCCGGGGAGAGGGTTCCCGCGTGGACGTTGTCCCCGAAGTTCACGATCTCGATCGGACTCGCGTTAATGACTTCGATCAGCCGTTCGGCGCTTGCTTCCAGAGCGGCGAAGTAGGCTTCACACACGTCGGGGTAGTCCAGGAGCGCGAGCACCGCGGCCTCGACGCCCATCGTGTCGATGTACAGGCTCTGGACCGTGGTCCGGGGCATGTACATCGTCGGCGCTCCGAGGCCCGACCACTCCTCGGCCAGACGCTCGTAGGCGCCCTGATCCCAGTGCCACGTCCGGCGCTCCTCGCGCCAGATCGCGACGCGCATTTCGGCCTCATCGCTGATCGGATAGTCGATCGGGCGCGCCCAAGGGTTGTTCTCGCTGCGGCGATACCGGGCCCGCTGCCGGCCGACCGGCGTCTCCGTGACGACCTCGAAGTCGGTCTTCGAGAGTTCGTTGTGCGTCACGCGAACGGCGGGATCCTCGCGGGAGCGAAAGCAGGCGTTGAAGTCGTAAACGCGATTCGAGCACCCCAGGGCCCGGTAGATCTCCGGCATGGTGAGGCCCTCGTACGGCGCCGGCAGCGCCTCCCCCGCGAAGAGCCGGTCGGTGACCCACGCCCCGACGCGGGGCTGCCAGATCACCTTCCCTCCGGCGCGGCCGCGCACCACGTCGAGATGAAGCTGCGTCCAGTCGATCGCGGACTCCGTCCGCTCCTCGGCAAACATGCGCTCGGCTCCTCCGCTGGCTTGCGATTCCCCGCAGGGCTACGCGTACCGCCCGTATCGCTTCACGAGATCGACAACGCGCGTGTAGTCCGCAAAGCTGACGTTGTCGGGGACCGAGTGGTCCGAATGGTAGCAGTACCCGCCGCCCTCCATCAGAACCGGCAGCTTCGAGCGAATCTCCTCCTCGATCGCCGCGGCGTCCGTCATGCGCCGCACGTCGATCCCCCCTTCGAGCGCCAGCTTGTCTCCGTACTTCCGCTTCAGCTCGAAGACGTCCATCCCCGCCTTCTGCTCCAGCGGCTGCAGCATGTCGACCCCGGCCTCGATCAAGTCGGGGATGAGATCCATCACGCCGCCGCACGAGTGAAGTTGCGTGCAGACGCCGCGGTCGTGAGCCCAGTCGCACCAGCGCTTGTGC
>CAZCER010000064.1:0-12842 GCA_964497385.1 uncultured Armatimonadia bacterium
CACCGGACCGCCGGGGTAGTCCTGGGCGGTGATGTGCTTCCACACTTTCGAGTGGCCGTCCACGAACGTCGCGTTGACCTGCGGCGTGGGGCCTGCCACCCAGCAGGTCTTCGGATCGACGTGGAAGGCCTGCACGTCGCAGTAGATCACCTGCTGAGCCGGATAGTCGAAGCTTCCGAGCTTCTCCCAACGGCTGAAGGCGTAGCTGTTGTAGTCGATCCAGTAGCGGTAGTAGTACGAGGATACGATGTGATCCATGTCCCCGAACACCGAGTCGAAAGTGGCCGTCCAGTTCCCGCTATGACGGCTCCAGTAGTCGGCGTCGTCGTCACTCGGGCAGACCAGCAGTTGGCTGTTCTTCATGTACGGATAGAGGAAGCGCTGGGTGCCCCCCGAGAGCATGATCTGGATGTTCGAGCCGTCGGCGGGCCAGACGGGATTCTGCAGAAGATGGTGAAGGCATAGGTAGGTGTAGACGCGCTCGTCGTAATCCTGGACGTAACTGAGATAGGCGGTCCCGATCTGCCGGACGTTGGAGAGGCAGCTTGTCTGTCGCGCCTTCTCACGCGCCTTGGCGAAGACCGGGAACAGAATGGCGGCAAGGATGGCGATGATCGCGATGACGACGAGCAGTTCAATGAGTGTGAAACCTCTGACTCTCCTGCTTTGATCTCTCATAGACGTGTCACCCGCTTTCCGTACTACAACCCGTGCAAACCCCTCGGCACGGGCCTAACCCCCTTTGGCGCGCGTCTCGAACTCCTGAGCGGTCGTGCTGCCGCCCTTCACGGGATTGCCTTCCGGATCGCGAATCTCCATGGAGCCCGCCTGAGGAACGCTCTCCGGAGGCGGCGGCTTCTTGCCGCACCCCGTAAGGGCGATCCCGACCAGCGCCATAGCCATAACGAACAGCGCCAGACGATACATCGGACAATGCACCTCCTTCGGATGGACGCGCGCAACCGAGGGAGCCTTCTCAGGCTCGCGCGTCGCTGCGCGTCGCCCGACTTTCTCCGCCAAACCGGGCGACAAGCCTTCATTCCCTCGCCTCGCGCGCCATCCTCGCGAACTTTGCGCATCTTCCGCGGAGACTCCCAGGGATGGCTCGCAGGGAGCCCCTCCTCGCCCAGAGGCGGCTACTCCAAGGACGGTCCTGCGAACCGCCAGTTCGCCGTGTAGTCGGGCGTGAGTTCGCAGCCCTCGAGGCTCGCGCGGATGAGTTCGATCGGGATGGCGTTCTCGTGGAGCACGGCGTCGTGGAAGGCCTTGGCGGTCATTGGACCCGACTCGACGAGGTCTCTGTACAGCGCACGGAGCTGCAGCCCACCGATCATGTACGCGCACTGGTAGAGCGGCGGGTAGTCGTTCCCGACGTACCGGCGCACCTCGCCCGTAGCGCTGTCCTTCTCGTGCCCGACATGCTTCACGAGGTACGCGATCATCTCTTCGGGCGTCATCTCGCCGAGGTGGAACTTGAGCGAGACGGTGATCCGCGCGCAGCGGTGCATCCGCCAGAAGAGCATCCCGATGCGGTTCTCGGGGCTTTGCGGGAAGCCGAGGTCCCAGAGCAACATCTCCCAGTGGAGGCACCAACCCTCGACGAGGAACGGCGTCTGGAACGCCCTGCGATGGGCATTGTACCTGCGGCCCATGTAGAGCTGCAGGTGATGGCCGGGGATGAGTTCGTGCTGGGTGGAGCAGCGGATGAAATGGACGTTGTTCGCCCGCACGCTCATGGACTTGGCCTCGAGGTCCATGTCGTGGGTGGGGTATGAGGTCAGCACCTTCTGCCCGCCGTAGGCCTGGAACGGGAGCGTCTTCTGCCCGTCCTTGGAGATCATATCCACGCGCCAGGTCTCGCGGCAGAGGGGCTCGATCGTGACGAGGTCGCGCTCCTCCACGAAGGCGATCGCTTCGCGCACCAGGCCCGCGACAAGTTCGTCCTGCTTGCCGAGGGGCATGTGCAGCCCCTTCACGTGCTCCATCGCCTCCCACGGTTCGGAGTAGCCGAGTTCGGACGCCGCTTTCTGGAACTCCGCCCAGCACCAGGCGAATTCGCGGTCGGCGATCGCGATGAGTTCCTCGGGCGTGTAGGGGAGCATCTCGCCCGCGATGTCGTCGAGGAGCGCCTCGCGCCCGATGGGCGCGCCGACGGGCGGCTCCTTCTCGTCCCCGACCCTCTTCTTGACTCGCTTCTCGAGCGTGTCGAGAGCCTTGTCGAGCGCCTTGCGCGGCTCCCCGAGCCACCAGGCGAAGTCGGGCTTGAAGTCGAGGTAGTGGGCATACCAGCCATTGAGCGTCTCGCGCAGCTCACCGAGCGCTTTCTGGCAGCGCCCCGCCATCTCGCGGCTGATCCCCGGTTCCTCACCCTCGGCGGGCTTGAGAGTCTTCGCGAGGGTCTCGACCTTCTCGCGCATCGCCGCGAGCTGCTGAGCCGCCTTCTCCGGCTGGAGGCCTTCCATGGCGCGTCGGGCGGCCTCGAGTTCGATCACGGCGTCGGCGAACCCGAGTGCCTCGCGCGTCTCGCGATCGCGCGCCCTCTCGTGCCGCAGCCGACCGAGCGTCTGCGTGAGATGGTTCCGGAAGGCGACGTAGTCGACGCGTCCGTCCCTGTCGAGAGACGCGAAATCGACTTCCGTGAGGCGCCCTTGCCACTCGGTGGCGAACCGCTCCAGGCGGTCGGCCCGAGCCTCCGAGAGAGGCACGTCGCAGAACCGTTCGAGTGCTTCCTTGTCCGTCGCGTACCGCTCGATGAGATCACGCATAGTGTCGGCTCACACTCCGTGTCGCCCCCCCCCCCCCACGACCGAGAGTCCGGCATCGAAGGTCGGTTGACCTTCATCGCGGGACGCGAAGGGCGGTGGGACGGAGGGCGCAACCGACCTCGGCGCGACGCGGGGACGCGTCGCCTACCCGAGCTGCGGGACGCGTCGCGCACCCCGCACGTGATGCACGGATGCAAGGCCCCGGGCGCGCCGCGGCGAACACTCAGGTGTCCGAAGAACGAAGGGGACGACGCAACATGCCACGAGGTACGATCCGAGCCGCCCTGTTCCTCACCTTGGCCGCCCTCTCCTCGCCCGTCCGGTGCGCGGACGCGGTTCGCACCGACGAGCAGATCCGCGACGACTGGCTCACCCAAGCGCGCGTGCGCTGGGAGAGCAAGGGCGAGGCGGTTTCCTCCACCGAGGACGCCCTGGGCGGCTGCGACGGCGTGAAGAACGGTCTGTGGGGCTTCCACACGGCCCAGGTCGAGAACCCCTGGTGGCAGGTGGACTTGGGTCAGATCCAGTCGCTTGCGCGCGTGGTCGTCTACAACCGCTGCGACGGCTCGGTCGAGCGGGTCGCGAATCTTGTCATCTCGCTTTCGAGCGATGGGGAGGCGTGGACCGAGGCGTTCCGCAACGACGGCGCGATCTTCTACGGCGCCTCGGACGGGAAGCCGCTCCTGGTGGACCTTGGTGGGTCCGAGGCCCGCTTCGTGCGTCTTTGGGTCCCCACCGCCGCGGGCGCGCCAACGTACTTCCACCTCGATGAGGTCGAGGTCTACGGCGCCGCCGACGCGGCCGTGAACCTCGCGCTATGGGCCGATGCGGACCAGAGCGGGGTCTCGCAGTGGTCGGCGCGGCACTACAGGCCGCTCGACGGCACGGGGGTGCGCGCGCTGACGGCGAAGGTCGCCGAGCAGGGCCTCGCCCTTGCCGCGAGCCTCCGTGAGCAGGGTCAGCCCGTCAGCGACGCCGAGGAGCGTCTGCGGGAGGCCCTTCGAGCCGCGAGCGATGAGGGCGCCTCCTCGGACGCCGCGTCGGCCCAGGCCGCGTATCTTCGGACGCGGGCGATCGTCCGCGATCTGCAGCTCGGGCACCCGCTGCTCCACGAGTTTGACGACATCCTCTTCGTGAAGCGGATCCCGTGCAGCTTCTCCCACATGTCCGACCAGTACTACGGCTGGTGGTCGCGCGGCGGAGGCGGGATCTACGTCCTCGAGGACTACCTGAGCGACTCCCCGCGCCTTCGCTGCCTCACCGAGGGATGGCCGCTGGGGAGCTTCCTCCGGCCGGATCTCTCGTACGATGGAACGAAACTCGTGTTCGCCTACTGCCGCTACTACCCGGAGGTGGCCGGGCTGCCGGACAAGTTCAACAAGGCGAACGTCCCCGAGGACGCCTTCTACCACGTCTACGAGATGAACCTCGACGGCTCGGGGGTGCGGCAGCTCACGCGCGGGCGGTACGACGACTTCGACGCCCGGTATCTCCCGAACGATGAGATCGTGTTCCTCTCGACCCGACGCGGCGCGTTCCTGCAGGCCGGCCTGCGGAGCGCCCAGGCAACCCTCGGCGACCAGCTCTTTCTCGACTGCTTCGTCCGGTGCGGGGGCGACAACTACCGCCCGGTGGCCGTCTACACGCTTCATGTGATGGACCGCGACGGGGGGAACATGCGCGCGATCTCGCCGTTTGAGAACTTCGAGTGGACGCCTTCCGTCACCGAGGACGGCCGGATCCTCTACGCGCGCTGGGACTACATCGACCGGGACAACATGCCCTACATGAGCCTCTGGTCGACGAACCCCGATGGAACGAACCCGCAGATCGTGTACGGGAACTTCACCCGGAACCCGCACTGCACGTTCGAGCCGAGGCAGATACCGGGTTCGCGGAAGTTCGTGCTGACGGCGTCGGGACATCACGCGGTAACCGGCGGGAGTCTTCTGTTGTTCGACCCGGCGCGCGGGGTCGACGGGGAGGAGCCCCTCCGCCGCCTCACGCCGGAGGTCTGCTTCCCCGAGACCGAAGGCTGGCCGCCGTCCTACTACGCCGACCCGTACCCGCTCTCCGAGGAGATCCACCTCACCGCCTGGAGCCCCGTGACAATGGGAAATCAGGTCACGCCGGGGGCGCCGAACGGCCTTGGACTCTACGTCTATGACGCGTTCGGCAACCTGGAACTCCTGTACCGCGATCCCGACATCGCTTCGGAGACGCCCATTCCCGTGCGGCCGCGGCCGAGGCCGGGCGTCGCGCCGCCGCGCTCGGACCCGATGGGCCCAGAGGAGGGGACGCTGCTCGTCCTGAACGTGTACGACGACCTCGGAGGAATCGAGCCGGGCGCCGTGCGCGCGATCCGGGTCGTCGGGATCCCGCCGAAGGTGCAGCCGCACATGAACACTCCCTCGCTCGGGATCACCCGCGACGACCCCGGGAAGTTCATCCTCGGCACGGCGCCGGTGGAAGAGGACGGGTCGGCCTACTTCCGCGCGCCCTCGGGGGTCAGCGTGTTCTTCCAGGCGCTCGATCAGGAAGGCTTCGCGATCCAGACGATGCGCACGGCCACCTACGTGCAGCCGGGCCAGGCTCTGAGCTGCATCGGATGCCATGAGAACCGGGCGAGCACGCCGACGAACATGGCGCCGAAGGCGATGACGCGCGAGGCCTCGCGGCTGACGCCCGGTCCGGAGGGGACGTGGCCCCTCCGCTACGACCGGCTGGTGCAGCCCGTGCTCGACCGCTACTGCGTGTCCTGCCACGGTCCGTCGGGCGCCGATGCGAAGGCGCGCGCGCTGGACCTAACCGCTACGGCTTCCTACGACGCCTTGATCGCCTACGGCTCGCCGAGCCTGACGGACCAGGTGTGGGCCGCGTACCGCGCGGGGCGGTCGGTTCCCGGTGAGGGGGTGGCGCGAAACAGCAAGCTCATGCAGCTTCTGCTCGCGGGACACGAGGGCGTGGAACTGGATGAGGAGAGCCTGGAGCGGCTGGTTGCCTGGGCCGACGTGTACGCCCAGAGGCAGGGCTCCTACAGCGAGGAACAGGAGCGGATGCTTCTCGCCCTCCGAGAGGACCTGAGGGATCTGATCGCCGAGTAGGGGCGACCGGCAGGTCGCCAGCGGCAGGTCGCCAGCGAGACGTCGCACTCGCCCTACGCCGGCAGCGTGAAGCCAAACACGGCGCCTCCACCGGGGTTCGGGCGCGCGAAGACGGAGCCGCCGTGGAAACGCACGATCTCCTTGGCGATCGCCAGCCCGAGTCCGCTGGAGCCGTCGCTGGACGCGCCGTGGAATCGCTCCCAAAGCAGGTCGGGATCCGCGCCGTCAATGCCGGGCCCGCGGTCGTGCACAGACACAGCGAGGCCTTCTTCGGACTCGCCGACGCGGACCGTAACCGCGCCGCCCGCCGGGCTGTGCCGGATCGCGTTGTCGAGCATGTTGTGCACGGCCTGCACCAGCAGGTCGGGGCTTCCCGTGATCGAGCCGTTGCTCGTCTCGGCCTCGACCGACACGTCGACGCCCTTGTCCCCCGCCTGTCGCTGCAATAGAGCGGACGCTTGGAGGGCGACCTCGCGGAGCGCCACGCCGGCCGTCATCTCCAGCGGGGCGGCGCCCGCCTGAAGACGGGACAGCTGGAGGAGCTGGTCGATGAGCCTCTGGAGCAGGGCGACGTGGTCGAGAGCCGTGGCCAAGCACCGCGCCCGGACCTCCGGCGTGTCCGCCGTGCCGTCGCTCACGGCCTCGAGGTAGCCGCGTATTGAGGTCAGCGGGGAGCGAAGCTGGTGGGAGGCGTTCGCGACGAACTCACGCCGGACGCGGTCAAGACGCTGAGGCTCGGTCACATCGACGATGACCGACACGGCGCCCTCGCCCCCGCTCAGCGCCGACGAGCGCACGTGAAGCCAGCGGCCGCCCACTTCCAGGGGCTCGGGACCGGTCCCCTCCAACATGGCGCCGCGGACCGCCGCGTCGGTGACACCGTGGTCCAGGGGCGCGCCGATCTCGGCGTCGGGGGCGACGCCGAGGAGGTCGCGGGCGGGCTCGTTCAGCATGGTGACGGACCGGTCGCTGGAGAGCGCGAGGACGCCCTCGGCCATACTGGACAGCACGTCTGCGAGCTTCTCCCGCTCGGTCGAGAGTTCGGAGAAGAGGCCGCTTAGGCGCTCCGCGGACCAGTTCACGCTTCCCGCCAGGGCCGCCACCTCGCTGGAGCCTCTTTCGAGGACGCGCACGCTGAAGTCGCCCTCGGCGAGGCGCTCGGCGGCGGCGCTGATGCGCCCCAGCGGCAGGGAGAGCCGACGCGAGGCGAAGACGGCGAGCAGGAAGGCGAAGAGGAGCGCTCCGCTCGCGCCGAGGGCCGTGCTCCACCACTGCGCCGCGACGATGCGCTGCACGCCGGAGATGGGGCATCGCAGCATGACCTGCCCGACGACGGCGCCGCTGGCGGACTCGCGGATCGGGCTTCGGATGGTGTAGGTGACGCCCTGGCACTCCACGCTGACCGTCTCGATGGAGGGTCCTTCCGCGCAACTGCCCATCACGCAAGGGGGGTTAGCCTCACTTGAGTGGTGGGCGCCCCAGTGGCTGGTGGCGACGAGGGAGTCGCTTGCGGCCTCGAAGATTCAGACCCCTCCACCGAGCATGGCCCCCGCGCGGACGGCGAGCCGGTCCAGGCCGTCATGGTCGGCGGATTAGAGCAGGGCGGCCGCATCCTCGGCGATGGCCGCGCTCGCGGCGATGAGTTCGGTTTCCCGCTGCTTGACGTAGAGGGTGGAGAAGATCCAGGAACTCAGGCAGGCGACGACGAGCACTCCCGCGAGCGTCACGAGCAGGTGCGTGGCGGTAAGCTGAGCCAGAACGGTGCGCGGCATCGCGTCTCCCGTCGGACGGCTACCCGTCCGAGACGAACCGATAGCCCGTCCCCCATACGGCCTCGATCGACCATCGCTTCGCCCCGGCGTCCATCGCTTTGCGGCGCACGCGCTTGACGTGCGTGTCGACGGTTCGGACGTCGGAGTAGTCGAAGCTGTATCCCCAGACCTTCTGCATGATGTCCTCGCGTGAGAAGACGACGCGCGGCTGCGACGCGAGCAAGTAGAGGATGTCGAACTCCTTGCGGGTGAGGCGCACCGGGTTGCCGTCCACGTGCGCCTCACGGGTCTCCTGCGACATCGTGAGTCCGGCGACGCTCAGCGACTCTGAGCTTGGAGCCTCCGTCTGCGCGCGCCGGAGCACCGCCTTGACGCGCGCGACGACCTCGCGCGGGTTGAACGGCTTCGTCACATAGTCGTCGGCGCCCATCTCAAGGCCGATGATGGCGTCGAGGTCATCGTCGCGACACGTCAGGAAGATGATGGGCACGGGAGCGACGGCCTGCACGCGGCGGCAGACCTCGAAGCCGTCCATCCCTGGCATCATCACGTCGAGGACCATCAAGGACGGCGGATTGGGCCGGAGTTGCTCGAGCGCTTCGGGGCCATCGACGGCGTCCGTGACCTCAAAGCCCTCTTTGCGGAGGTACATGCCGAGGATGTCGTGGACGGACGGGTCATCGTCGACGATCAGTATGCTGCTCATGGGATCGACTCCGTAGGCCCGCGTGTGCGGGAGCGGTGCCCTTGATGTAGCGCCGCATCGGGGAACGTGTCAACCGCTCGGACGCCCCGAGCCCGAGAGTTACCTCGCGCTTACGAGAAGCGCCACAGACTCCTCCGGGCCTAGAGTCACGAGGCTTTCCTGGACCTCACTCGCCCGGCCGTACAGGACATTTGCGGCGCAGCCGTCGGGCACGCGGAACGTCACCGTCAGCGGCTCCGCGTCCGAGCCGTTCGCGGCCAGGATGAGGATCTCTCCGTCCGACGACCACGCGGCCGCGCTCACGCGGTCCGGGTCGGTGGATGCGAGTCCCAGGTCGGGACGGGGCTCGTCGCTCAGTAGGAAGGGGATGAGGGCGTTCACCTCACCGGCGATCGCGCGCATGTCGGCCCACCGGGCCTCGAACCCAAGGGCGTCGCGCTTCAGGTCATAGAAGCTGTAGTAGATGAGTCCCATCGCCCCCTCGGCGAGGCATTGGTAGGTCATGCAACGGAGGTCGTCGAGAGTGGGAGGGCGGCGCTCCTCCTCTTTCGCGTAGTTCGCCCAGTCATGGGCCTGCGGGACCTGCCACACGGAGCCGGAGCCCCCCATCGCGGAGACGGTGCGTCGCGTCCAGTCGCCGGCCATGCTCAAAGGGGCGCGTCCGACAGGATAGGGATCGCTTCCGAGAACGTCGGCGGTCCCGACGTACTCGCCCATCTGCCCGACCTGGTAGAGCACCGACCAGCAGGGGTGGTCGGGGTCGAGAGCCCGGACCTTCTCGTAACGCTCGCGCAACCGCGGGACGTACTCGACCGGCAACTCGTCGTTCAGATACCACGCGAGCAGCGCGGGGTGGTCGCGCATCGCGGTCACGACGCCCTCGGTCATCGCGTCCTCGTCGGTCCAGCCGGCCACGGAGCCCGGGAACCACTGCGTTCCGGCGTAGAAGTCCTTGATGGAGAAGATCATCTTCATTCCGACGGCTTCGGCCCTGTCGAGGCGCTCCCGCATGTCCTGGAGCGATCCGCCGTAGCTTCCGTACGGCATGACGCAGTTGAAGCCGGCCTCGGCCATCACCGCGAGATCCTCCGGCTTGGCGGGGCCGTCGTAGAGCCCGAGCGGGAAGAAGGGCTCGCCGTTCACGATGGTCCGGCCGCGCTCATCGATGTAGACCGGGGGCTCGGGCGTGACGGGCGCGACGGCGGTGAGGGGCGACTCGTGGACGGAGAGAACGTCACCGCCCTCAACCGGCGCAAGCTCGAGACGGAGGCGGTACTCGCCGGGCGCCAGGTCGCTCAGGGGGCAGACGTACTCGCCGTGTCGCGCCGCGCGGCCGGACACGGAGAAGACCTCGGCCTGATCGGGCCCCTGAATCGAGAGGCGGATCTCCAGGTCGTCCGGTCCGACGCCGCCTTCGAGGCGCTCCGCAACATCCACCACGACCCTGGCTTCCGCGTCGGCCGTGAACGCAGGGAACCGCCCGCGGTAGCGCGGCGACGCGAGGCGCACCGTCAAGGGCTCGGGGAAGTGCTCGCGCATCGAGGCGTCGTCAAACCAAGCGGCGCCGGTCATGCCCTTGCGGAGATAGAGCGTCAGGCGGCACGACGTCGCCTCGGGGGGGATGGGGCCCGAGATGCTGCGGATGAGCGTCCAGTCCGCCGTCCCTTTGACGCCCTGGGCGTACGAGCCGCCGAGCCAGCCGTCCGGCCCGGACCACTCCAGGCACGCCGTTGCGCCGCTCTCGTCGCCTTCTACCCCGTCGGTCTTCACCCACACCGAGTACTCGTAACACGCCCCGGCCTCGAACGGGACGGCCTGGCTCGCCAGGCGGTAGACCTCCGGATCGGTGTTCACGACCTTCAGAGAGGCCGCGCCGGAGCGGGAGACGGTCCCATCGACGGAGTAGTTCTCCGGCAAACTCCAGCCGTCGGCTCCGTCCTCGAAGCCGGGGTTCGCCAGCGGGACGTCGGAGGTGAGCGCGAGAAGCGGTACGAGCAATGCAAGCATCGGAACGCTCCCTCGGACGTGACATGGGTTTCCATTCGGCGCGGGTGGGGCCAGGCCTCCGCTGCGGCCGGCCTGCCTGCGGGAGCCGGCGGGGCCAAGGGGTTCTTTGCAAACACATGTTTCACGTGAAACATCGGCGCGGAACGCGGGCGTAGGTTGGGGCGCGCCGGGGGCGAATCCCTCACGAGGAATGTAGAGAGCGCCAAACGAGGGAGGGGCTTGTGAGGATGAACCCGAGGGTGCAGTCCCAGCTCGACCGCGTCCTTGACGCCCTGAGAAACCTCCACGCGCTTGCTCAGGAGGCCACTCAGGTCTACCCCGGCGGCCAGAAACGGGGCCAGCGAGTGGTTGTGGACGGCCACACCTGGCAGGACGTGCGCGAAGCGCTCCGGGAGATCCGCCGGCAGACGGCCGAGATCCAGGCGAGCGTCGCGCGGGACATCGATCTGACGGTGGACGAGTAGACCTACACGCGGCCGGCTAGCCGGTAGAGAGCCCAAGCCGCGGTCTCGTAGAGGCTCTGGCGAAACAGGTTCAGGCGATCGCGTCGGGTGTGCGGCGGGCGGACCGAGTAGTCGCGCTCGTGGCACGGGGCCGAGGTGACGTCGAGGCCCGCCTTCTCGAACACGGCCGCCGCTCGGGCGCTGTGAAGCGGCGAGGTGACGAGCAGGGTGTGGTCCCAGCCGCGCTCATCACACAGCTCCCGAGTGCGCACCGCTTCGTCGTACGTGTTGGTCACGGGGCCGACGACCTCGATCCGCACCCCCTCGGCGGCCATTGCGACGAAGGCCGCCGCGTCCGCGTCGGCGTTCGGGTAGTCCGACGGCATGCAGGTGCGGATGATGACGGGGGCGTAGCCCGCGTTGGCCATCTCGACAGCCCCGAGGAGCCGCTCGAGCCCCGCGACATCGAGCTTGCCCTCACTGGTCACCCCCGCGGAGAGAACGACGATGGCGTCGCACGTGGCGAGCCGGTCGGTGCGGATGAACCGCTGCCCGTAGGACGCGAAGAGAGGAGTGTAGGCGGCGAGGCAGACAACCAGCACCCAGACTCCCAGGACGCCCCACATCAGACGCGCGTAGCGAGTGAGAGCTACGGCTCCGGCCGCGGCCGCGACGAGCAGGAGGCCGAGAACGGGCACGGAGTCCCAGTGCTGCGTAAGGTCGGCGGCCAGGGCCGTCCCGAGCAGACCGCCGACGGCGCCGATGAGGAAGCGTTCCCAAGCCTTCACACGCTCGGTTCGCCGATCGCTACTCATCGGCCGGGTGTCCGATCGAACCGAGCGCCTCGCGGATGGCCTCCCAGGTCGCGGGGGCCCGCCAGGTCACGGTGAGGGTCCGCGCGTCCACGATGACGTTGGCGGACTCGACGCCGTCCAGGCTCTCGACCTCACCCCGCACCAATCCGGCGCAACCGCCGCACATGAGGGTCGGGATGTGCACCGTGCGCTCCTCCATGCATAGCCTCCACTGTCGCCGGACGCCCGGCGTTGTTGGGCACAGTACCACCCGTCGGCGAGCGATGTGTCAAGGGCCGGGCCGCGGGTTCGGGAGGCCGGCCGAGGCGGCCCGGCGTATACAGCCGCTCAGCGGGGGCGAGAGAGGGAGTACCGTGAGACTGCTCATCATCGGCGGGACGGTGTTCGTGGGGCGGGCGACGGCCGAGGAGGCTCTTGCGCGCGGCTGGGAAGTGACGCTCTTCAACCGGGGCAAGTCGGGCCCCGACGTCTTCCCCGAGGTCGAGACGCTGGTGGGCGACCGCGACGGCGGCCTCGGCGTCCTCGAGGGGCGCGCGTGGGACGCCGTCGTCGACACGTGCGGGTACTTCCCGAGAGTGGTCCGCGACTCGGCTCAGCTCCTCGCGCCGTCAGTGGGTCGGTACGCGTTCATCTCGACCGAGAGCGTCTACGCGAGCCTGGAGGGGAGCCGCCCCGATGAGGACGCCCCGCTCGCGTCGACCGACGACCCGACCGCCGAGAATGTGACGGGCGCGAACTACGGCCCGCTCAAGGCGCTCTGTGAACAGGCCGGGGTGGAGGCGTTCGGCGACCGCGCGCTGCTCCCGCGTCCGGGCCTGATCGTCGGCCCGTGGGACCGGAGCGACCGGTACACCTACTGGGTAATGCGCGCCTCGGAGGGTGGCCGGATGCTCGCGCCGGGCAGACCCGATGCCGAGGTGCAGGTCATCGATGTGCGCGACCTCGCGACCTGGACGCTCGACGCGATCGAGAAGGGGCTCTCGGGCCCGTACAACCTGAGCGGGCCGGCGCGGCCGTACACGATGCGGGCGATGCTCGAGGACTGCGTGCGGGCGACCGGCGCGGGGACGACGCTCGAGTGGGTACCCGACGAGTGGCTCGTCGAGCGCGAACTCGTACCGTGGGGCGACCTGCCGCTGTGGCATCCGGAGGTGGACATCGTGGCCTCGAACGCACGCGCGCTGGAGGCGGGGCTCAGGCCGCGCCCAATCGATGAGACGATCCGGGACA
>CAZCER010000065.1:0-12800 GCA_964497385.1 uncultured Armatimonadia bacterium
GGCACGCTCGTCGCGAGCTTCGTCGGCAAGAGCGGGAGCGCCCGGCCTGTGTCGGAGGTCGAGTTTGGCGACGGCGCGTTTCGCTTCTCGATCCCGCCCCAATGGGAGCGCGTGGTCGGGGACATCGTGGTTGAGGGGTCGGTCGAGGGCGATGCGGTCCAAGGGACCATCGCCTCAGGCCCCGGGGCGGCGACGCCGTTCTCCGGGAGGCGCGCGCCGCTCCTGAAGCGCACCGAGGAGCCTCGGTGGGGCGAGCCCGTCGAGCTGTTCAACGGGCAGGACCTCTCCGGCTGGAAGACGCGCTCCTCGCGGTCCCGGTGGTCGGTGCGCGACGGCCTCTTGAGGAATGACGCTCGGAGCGGCGACCTCCTGACCGAGGCCCTCTTCGAGGACTTCCGCCTCCATGCCGAGTTCCGCTACCCCGAGGACAGCAACAGCGGCATCTACCTCCGGGGACGCTATGAGGTGCAGATCGAGGACAACTACGGGCTCGAGCCCGACTGCCTCTACATCGGCGCCGTCTATGGGTTCCTCACTCCGTGCATGAACGCGGCCCGACCGGCGGGCGAGTGGCAAACGCTCGACATCACGCTCCTTGGACGGGCGGTGACCGTCGTTCTGAATGGCGAGCGCATCCTCGACCGCCAGCGCGTTCCGGGCGTCACCGGCGGAGCGCTCGACAGCGACGAGGGCGCTTTCGGCCCCATCATGATCCAGGGCGACCACGGGCCGATCGAGTTCCGGAGGCTGACGCTGACGCCGGCGGTCTATGGGGCGGAGGCGGGGGGCGAAGCCTGACGGACTGGGCTCCGTTGCTCTCTACTGGCGATCACGCAGACGATGCGGCGCCGGCGGGGTTCGGAGGAGGCGCACAGAGGGATCCGTGCCTGCCCTGAGCGGCCGGCGCCGTTTACCGGCGGTCGAAGGGCGACAGCACGGGGCGACCCTATCCGGCCCATAACCGCGGTCACGTCCCGCACGTGGAGCCGGAGGCACGCCGCTCCACGCAACGGGCCGGATGGATCTCTTCCCGCTCTTTCGCCGCGGGGCCCTTCCCTTCGGCCTCTCCGCACCCCGATGAGTGCGTCTCTGTTTCATGCGAGGCACGGGGGCCTCGCCTACCGGGAGCCGGAGAGGCTGAGCAACGGGCCAATGCCGAGGCGGGCTGGAAGCCCGCGCTCCCGGCGCCGCCCCCTACCCCTCCGCCCATGCGTGAGGACTCCCCGGCTCGGCGAGTGAAGTCGCTCCTGCCGGGCCCGAGGAGCGCCGCGCACTATGCGGCGGCTGGCCACACGGAAAGGCAAGGAGGCGGCACATGGCCCGTTCCGGGCGAGTCCGCTTCCATGTTGTCATCCCCCTTGTTTCGCGGTCTTCGCTCGTGCGAGACGAGTGCTTGCGCAACCGGTTACCCACGAAAGAGAGGATCACACGATGGAGAACAGCGACTCCGCAGTGGGCGAGGGCAGCGCCGGCTCCCAGGCGGGCGCTACGGCACACAGGGGCGGCTTCAGCCTCGTGCGCGTCAGCGTTCTGGCGATCGTCTGCTTGGCCGCGGCGGCGCTTGTCGCCAGGGGCTGCCCGAGAGCGCGTCTGGCGCTGCACTATCAGACATGGTCGAAGCAAGGGCTCCGGCAGGCGGCTGAGCGGTTCTGTGAGGCCGCGCGCGCGGGCGACGCCGACGCGCTGCGTGCCGCGATGGTGGACCCGGAGCAGGTGATCGTCGCGGACGATGGCACGGTAGCCGTGGCTCTCGGCAAGGGCCCCAAAGGCAAGACGGTCCGCGCGGACGCGCTCCGGGTTGAGCTGTCGGCCGCGGACGCACCGGTCACCTACGAAATGGCGCAGGAACTCCCGAGTGTGACGGTGACTCTCGGCATGCCGTCGGTAGACTGCAAGGTACTGGTGTACGTGGAGCGCGTCGAGAGCGGGGAGTGGAAGGTGCTGAGCCTGCGGCCGGACGGTCCGTGCATGCGCGAGGTGATGCGGCAGACGCTCTGAGGCGGGGCTCCGGCCGCACGGCGAGTGCACCGGTCGGGGCGCCGTCTTCCGAGCCCCGAGGTCATCTCCCACTCACGGGCGAAGCGGGCGCGCGCACGAGGACATGAGGTGACGTATGCGTATGCGCGCTGTGGTGTCAGCCCTATCGATGGCCCGCACGGGCCTAGTCAGTGGGATGGTGATCGCTTTGCTGTCCGCCCTACCCGCCCGCGCCGTGCGCCCTTCCGACGGCGAAATCGCGACCGCCCGTCAGTGGGCGCACGCGAAGCTCTACCCCGGCGAGCCCGTTCCGTCGCCCGAGTCCTGGATCGAGGTCCTCGCGAACAACGACCCCGTTCAGACCGGCGCCCGCAACTGCCGCCCCCTGCGCCTCGGCGACCGCTCCTACTCCGACGGCCTCTTCTGCCACGCGGTGAGCGATGTTCGAGTCCGTCTCGCGGGGGAGGCCGAGGCCTTCGAGGCACTCATCGGCGTGGACGCGAACGAGCAAACCGGCGGCGGCAGAGGGAGCGTTCAGTTCCGGGTCCGCGCCGGTGGCGACCTGCTCTACGAATCCGAGGTGCTGAAGGGCGGCATGGCGCCCGTCCCGATCACCGTCGCCCTCGGCGGCGCTCGCGAGTTCTCGCTCGAAGTCGGCGACGGCGGCGACGGCATCGCCTGCGACCAGGCCGACTGGGCGCTCGCCCGCGTGCGCATGCGCGATGGCTCGGTCGTGCGGCTCGGTGACCTCCCCATCGTCGACGCGCATCTGCCGGCCGTCAGCGAGGGCCTCCCGTTCTCCTTCACCTATGGCGGGAAGCCCTACAGCGAAGCCGCCCGTTGGGAGCGCACCGACTCCTCCCGCCCGCTCGACCGCGGAGTGACGGAGAAGACCATCCGGCTCTTCGACGCGGCAACCGGCCTGGAGGTCCGCTGCGTCGGGCGTGACTATCCCGACTACCCGGTCGTGGAGTGGACGGTGTGGCTCAAGAACACGAGCACGGCCGACACGCCGATGATCGAGAACCTACTCGCCCTCGACTCCGACTTCGCGCACTACGCCTGGCCCGAGGGGTCGCAAGTCGGCTTCGACCTGCATCACTTCACCGGCAGCCCGTGCCGCGCGGACGACTTCGCGCCTCACGTGACGCGGCTCGCCGCGGGCTCGAAGACTCACCTCGGCGGCGCGGGCGGCCGGCCCACGAACAGCGACCTCTGCTACATGAACCTCGAGTGGCCGAGCGAGGGCGTCATCCTCGGCATCGGCTGGCCGGGCCAGTGGGCCGCCGACTTCGAGCGCGACGCCGCTTCCGGCCTGCGCCTGCGCGTCGGGCAGGAGACCACGCGCTTCACGCTTCATCCGGGCGAGGAGGTCCGCACGCCGCTCATCGCGCTCCTCTTCTGGCGCGGTGACTGGATCCGTGGGCAGAACCTCTGGCGCGCCTGGATGCGCGACCACAACCTCCCGCGACCGGGCGGGAAGCTCCCGCCGCCGCAGTTCGTGGCCTGTAGCTCGCACTGGTTCGGGGAGATGATCGGCGCGGACGAGGCCAGCCAGATCGAGTTCATCGACCGCTACCTCGAGGAGGGCCTAAAGCTCGACTACTGGTGGATGGACGCGGGATGGTACGTGAACGAAACGGGTTGGCCGCACACAGGCACGTGGGAGGTCGACACCAAGCGCTACCCTCGTGGCCTACGGGCGATCACCGACCACGGCCGCGAGCGCGGAGTGAAGAGCATCGTGTGGTTCGAGCCGGAGCGGGTGACGCCGAACACCTGGCTCTACGACACCCACCCCGAGTGGCTGCTCGGCCCCGACGGCGGGCAGAAGCTCCTCAATCTCGGCAACCCCGAGGCGCGCGAGTGGCTCATCGAGCACGTGGACGGGCTCCTGAACTCCGAGGGCATCGACCTCTACCGCCAGGACTTCAATATGGACCCGCTGGAGCACTGGCGCATGGGGGACGCTCCGGACCGCCAGGGGATCACGGAGAACCATCACGTCACCGGCTACCTCGCCTACTGGGACGAACTCCGCCGGCGCCACCCGGACATGCTGATCGACTCCTGCGCGAGCGGAGGGCGGCGGAACGACCTCGAGACCATGCGCCGCGCCGTGCCGCTTCTCCGGAGCGACTACATCCTCCAGCCGACCGGCAACCAAGGCCACACGTACGGGCTCTCGTTCTGGCTGCCCTACCAGGGCACCGGCGCGTACATGACGTCCGCGTACGATGTGCGCAGCGCGATGGTCCCGAGCTACAACTCGTGCATGGACCTGCGCCGCACCGACCACGACTATGACCTCGCGCGCCGGCTCCTCGCCGAGTGGCGCGACGTCACCCCGACCATGGTCGAGGGCGACTACTACCCGCTCACGCCGTACACGCTCGATGAGAGCGACTGGATGGGCTGGCAGTTCGACCGGCCGGACGAGGGCCGCGGCATCGTCCAGGCGTTCCGCCGGCGCGACTCGATCTACGAGATGGCCCGCCTGCCGCTGCACGGGCTCGAGCCGGCCGCGCGCTATCGCGTAACCGACGCCGACACAGGTGAGTCCGTCGAGATGATCGGCGACGAACTCCTCGGCCGCGGCCTCCCTGTCACCATCCCCGACCGGCCCGGCGCGGTGCTGTACCGGTACGAGAGGTTGTAGCGGCCGCACTGACGGGGCCGGATGGATCTGCCCGTCGGAGGGGCCGCATGGAAGGGGCCCGCGAAGCGGGAAGGGATCCATCCGGCCCAGTATCCGTAGAACAACGTCCGGCACTCGCACAGGGTACGGAGAGGCCGAATGCCTGGTGAGCCGCGTCGAACCAGGGCGTCGCGAGGAGCAGAGCGACGGGGCCCCGTCCGGCCCTCACCTGTGGACCTCTCTCCCGAGTTCGCGCAGGGTACGGAGGGCGCGGCCTACCCCACCCACTCCCCCACGATCCGAGCCGCCGCCTCGACGACCGCGGGGAGGGCGGCCTCGACCGCCGGGGAGAGCCCCGTTCCGAGTTCGATCTCCGCGGGCTCGACGCCAAGGACGGTCACCCTCGGGCGCTGGTCTTCCGCGAGAAACCCTAGCACGCAAGTGAGGCTCATCTGGTGGAGAGAGTGCGGCTCCTGGTCGGAGGCGACGTCCTCGACGCCGAGCGTGTGGATCGTCCCCGGCGCGCCGCCCGCTTGCATCGCGTCGATCGCGAGCACGAGGTCGGCGTTCTCGAGCAAGCCTAGGGAGTCGAGCGCCGCGGTTCCCACCTCCGCGACAGCGACCTCCGCGGGAAGGCGCTCGCGGAGGAGCCGGGCGGCGTGGACGCCCACGCCGTCGTCGCGCATGAGTTCATTCCCGATCCCCAGGACGAGGACTCGAGGCCGATCTCTGCGAGTAAGCAAGGGCAACTCCGTTCCGCCCGGCCGGGAGACGGGCCCTGTCGCGACCGCTTGGGCCGGACGCGCGCCCTGTTCACGGCGCGGAGCGCGCCTCCTCCTTAAGCGTCTCCCGCTCCTCGGGCAAGGGCTTCGGGCGCCTGCCGCGCATCCCGAGGTCGATCGCGTCGTGCCCGCAACCCTGGATGCACTCCGCGCAGATGGTGCAGTCGACCCCGCCGGGGACCGTGCCCTGCGGGCACTCCCTCGGGTAGCGGCCGCAATCGACGCACTTCGCGCGGTCGCGCCGCACACGGAAGAGGCTGATGTGGTTCGTAAGGCCGAGCAGTGCGCCGAGCGGGCAGAGGTACCGACACCAGCCCCGTGTGACGAGGAGTCCGAGCAGCACCGCCGCCGCCAGAACTCCGAGCCGTATCCCGTAGTGGGACGCGCCGAACCCGAGCGCTATGCGGACGGACTCCATGGAGTAGGTGTCGGGCGTTCGCACCACGTAGGGGAAGGCGCGGTCCGGCCCCATGTCGAGGTGAAAGATGAACCAGACCACCGCGGCGAGCGAGACCCACTTCAACGGCTTCAGCCACGCGTCGAGCCGTCTTCCGAGCCGGGCGACTCTCGGCGACGCCGCCCAGCGCACGAGGCGCTTCGGCCGCGGGATGGCCGCGAGCGCATCCTCGACCAGCCCCATCGGGCAGCCCCACGCGCAGAACACCCTCCCCAGCAGAAGAGCCGCCGCGCCGAGCCCCCATAGGTACCAGTGCTGCAGCCACGTCCCCCAGCAGTCGCGTAGGGGGCAGGAACCGCAATGCACGAAAGGCACGGCGAACGGGCAGCGCACCCAGCCCATGTACAACCACTGGCCGCTCAGGAGAAAGAGGGCCATTTGAACGAACCGTCGCCAGACGGTGATCGGCTGCATGGGCTACTCCGCCCCCCCGGACGACTCGAGGAGTTCGGCCGCTTTGCGGCCCCAGGTCGAGTCCGGCCAACCTTCGGCGGCCTTCTCCAGATACCGTCGCGCGGCCTCGCGGTCTCCGCGCGCCCGGAGGCACTGCGCGGTCCGGCAGGTCGCGCGAGCGAGCATCTCCTCGCCCTCGCCTTCTTTGGGCCGCGCCACGGTGAGGACTTTGAGGTACTCCAGCAGCGTGTCATCGTCCGCCTGCAACCCGGAAAGGAAGAGGTCCTCGGCGATCGCGAGCCGGATCTTCGGAGATCCCTCGCGCGGGGCGTCCTCCTTCGGCAGTTCCTTGGGCGGCGTCAACCCGGCCGCCCGGAGTCCCTCTTCGGCCATGGCCGCCCAGGGCGAGTCGCCGTGCAGCGCGACGGCGATCCCCCACTGGCGCGCGGCGGCCTCGGGCAGCCCCATCGCAAGGCCCGCGACTCCGGCCCGGTAGCGCGCCTGGGCGAGATCGGCGTCCGTACCGTACTCCCCGGCGCACTGCTTCGTCATCTCCTTGAAGGCGTCGAGGTGGAAGCCCTCCTCGTAGAGCCGCATCCCAAAGGTCATGCCTCGCTGCCACTGCGCTTCGAAAGCGGGCGTCCACTCCGGCATCGGCGGCGTGCCGGGCGCGGGTGGGTTCGGCGCCCGCTCGGCTCGAGCGCGGTCGAGCGCGGCCTCGGCCCGCTCCATGTAGCGACTCGGGTGGCTGAGGGTGCACACCTTGAGGTAGTCCTTCACACCATCGTCAAGCACGCCGGTCGCGACGAGGCACTCGGCGAGAGCGAAGGTGCGCTTTCCGTTCTTGGGCGGATCGCCCTCCGCGACCGCGGGCCACTCGAAGTCGGTCGAGGCGCCGGGTGGAAGGGCGGCGAGCCGCTCGAGGGCAACCCGCTCCCAATGAGCGTCCAACATCCTGTCAACGCCCGGGATGTCGGCGCTCACGCTGGGCGCCTCACCCGTGAACTCGTTGGGGAGTTCGCGCGGCAGCGCGTCCACGGCGTGCTCCAGAACGGCGCGGGCGGCGTCCGTCCGGCCATTGGCGGCGAGCAGGTCCGCGAGTTCGCAGAGGGCCCTGCCGTCGTGCGTCGAGGGCCCGAAGATGTTCACGGCGGTCCAGTACCGACGGATGGCGGCGTCGGTGGCGCCGTGTTCGGCAAGAAGCTGGGCCAGCTTCACCTGCCAGCCCGGCATGTCCTTGGGGATGGAGAGCGCGAGCATCGGCGCGTACGGCTCGCCCTCGGCGCTCCCCGCCGGAATGTAGCCGTGCCGCTCGAGGAGAGCGTGGTGGCTCGGGTCGGTGAGGCCGGCGACGAAGGCGCGCGCCTCGGCGAGGCGCGGCGACGTACCGAGCACGCCGGCGCATTGGGGGAAGGACGCCCGACCCGTCGTCATGCCCAGGAGAAGCTTCGGCGGGATCGGCACGACCTCCACTTTGCCGCGCGCCAACGGATGGGTCGTCACGCTGCGCGCGGTGAGGACCGCGTCCGCGTCCCCCTCGACAACGGGCTCGAGCCCGAAGCGGCCGCAGTGGACCGGCGCGACCGTGTTGCTCTCCCAGCGCTCGACAATCCCCGGTGAGACGGTGTCGTCGACGGAGGCCATGAACAGCCCGATGACCTTGCCTTTCGGGCGCATCGCGTCCGGGCTCGCGGCGACGCGCACTCCTGGCTCCCCAAGGTCCTCGACCGAACGAACCTTGTCCACCGCGGAGGGCGACACCGCAACCACCAACGGGTCGATGGCGAAGAAGGCCGGCGGGCTGTCCAGAAGACCGGCTCGCTCGAGCGCGACCCATCCGGGGCCTCCGCGCCCGACAATCACGTCCGGACGCTCCGGCCCGGTGATCGCCATCTCGAGGAGGTACTGCACCGGGGCGGCCGTGTAGCGCACGGACGCGCCGGTCTCGCTCTGGAAGACGGTCGTGTACTCGCTCAGCATCTCGTAGTTGCCGCCGCAAGACCAGACGATCAGGGCGTCGCGCCCCCGGAGCGCGTCCGCTCCGACGGTGGCGAGCAGGGCCGCGCCGACGGTCAGGAGCGCGAGGGCCCGGGCCGTTTTCGCGGGGCTGCGTTTCATGCGGTTGCTCCATCCCATGCTACTCGAAGGAGTTGGTCGGTTCGCTCACCAGGAACTTGGCGTGCCCGTCGAGATAGCCTACCACCATGGCGCGCTTGTGTCCGGTGTGGACCGGGGTCTCCCAGTCCTTGTAGAACCAGTCCGAGACCACCCAGGTTCCGGGCTCCCACGAGTCGGTGAGGAGGCGCACCTTGTTGCCCCAGTTGTTCGGGTTGCGCATGAACTGCAGGTCCACCCACTGCATCGGCAGCGCGCCCGTGCTCGGCAGCATCGAGAAGCTGTACCAGTAGTAGCTGATGTTGCCGGCCGCCCGGTTCGCCGGAGTGTCCACGATGTAGTCGACTCCGGCCGCGGGAGCGCTTGGGCAGTAGAAGATCCCCTGGTTCTTGATGTAGGGGTCCATCTGCGCAAGGAGCTGCGGATGCGGATTGCCGCAGTGATAGTCGGTGGGAAGGCCCCCGTCCCAGTCCTGAGCGTAGGACAGGGCCGCGACGAGCAACTGCCTGATGTTGCTGCGACAGACCGTGCCTCTCGCCTTGTCGCGAGCCTTGGCGAAGACCGGGAAGAGCATCGCGGCCAGGATGGCGATGATCGCGATCACGACGAGTAGCTCGATCAGGGTGAAGCCTCTTCGGGATCCCTCCATCGTTGCGCCTCCGTTCCGTCCCACGAGCGGCCGGCTCGCTAACAGCATATTACATATAGTGCAACACGGAGGCGGTGCTCTTGGTGGACGGGGCAAGGAAGTGATTCGCAAGAATTCCGGACGCCTACCACGGCCGCAAGAAGCCCGATGCGGTCCAGGGCTCCCTCAGGGCCTGCCGCCGCGGAGCGGATCCACGAATGAGCCTTTCACAATAGGAGCAGTCCTAGCGGGGTTCGGAGGGGCCGCATGGGGAGGGTCCCGCCTGCCCTGAGCCGGGCGGCGGTGTTCAGCCGACCGTGACGAAGGGCGGAGCGGGAGGGACCCCAACCGGCCCCGCGCAACTCCTCTCGAGCCAATACTTAACGTGCTGCCTCGGGTACTGGGCCGGATGGGGCCCCTCCATGCCCCATTTGTGGAAGACTCATTGGGCCTCCGCCGACTCGGCCTCGGTCATCTTGATGGGGTCATATCCCCACTGCGTGATCGCTTCCTGGCACTCTGGGCGGAGGAGGAACTCGATGAAACGCCGGGCGAGTTCGGGATCGCGCGCGGTGCTGAGCACCAGCGCCTGGGCGTGCATGCCGCCATAGACGCTGTCCGGGACGGTAACCACGACCTCGGCCTTGCCCTGTGTAGCGCGCTCCGGGTCCGCCTCGGTCCACGACTCATCGGTACAGGCCCCGAACACGAACGTCGCGTCCGCTTTGCCCCTGAAAACGAGTTCCTTCGCCTGCGCCGGCTGGGGCAGCCGGAGGAGTCGATCGCTCGTCTCCAACGCGTCCCACACTCCGGAGGCGCGCAACGCTTTCTCGGCGGCCTGCCCAATCGCGAGGTCGTCAGTGCAGATGGCAACGGTCCGTACGCGCTCGTCGGCCAGATCCTCGACAGCCTGTATGCCGAGAGGGTTGCCCGACGGCACGGCAAGCCGGAGCGACTGCCTCAGGAACGGCACGGGCTCCCCACTGCTGCGCCCGGCGTCCACGACCGACCGCGTCTCGCGCTCTCCAAGGCCGAGGTAGATGTCGAGGTCCGCTTTCCCCTCACAGACCGCTTGGGTCAGAGGGTCAATGTTGCGCACATCGTCCTCGAACGCGACCTCGGGGAACTCGGCGGAGAACAGCTTCTTGCAGGCTTCGTACGCCGGCACGAGGCCGCAGGGCACGCCGACACGGAGCGTTGCGGCCCCACCGCCGCCCGACGGAGCGGGGGCAGCGCCGGCGGCCGGCGTCCGCCGGACGTTGCCGCAAGCCGCGAGCATGAGCGCCGCCAACGCGGCGCCGCACACCAACGCTACGACACGATGATGCACTGGGGTTCCCTCCATGTCGCGGACGCGCCGTGCGAAGGCCGCTCTGGCCGATCCGTCGCCGCCCGCGAAGCGAGTGCTCAGGCCCTTGCCGCGCCGGGAGGTGCGACGCGCGGCCCATCGCGACGCGGAGGGAGCGCGTCCGGCGACCAGCTTCGGACTGGCGGGACCGTGTTCCGCGACCGCGCCGCGCCCCCCTCCCTTCGGCGCGAACGGCTCGGCGCCGGCGGTCGCTTGTCAGTCGCCCCGGGCCTCTTCGTAGAAGACTCCATTCTCGCGCGACGCCGACCGGACGATCCCGCGAGCGCACAGCGCGTCGAGATGCTTGACCACCTCGTTGGGCCTCATGCTCAGACCGTCCGCGATCCCCTTCACGGTGCACGGGCGTCGGGCGAGCAGCGCCCGGATGGCCTCCTCGGCGTCCTCGCTCGCGATGCGGTCCTCGGACTCGACAATGCGACTCTCCGCGATGACCTCGCAGACTCCCGGGAAGAAGCCGCGGAGACGCTCCAACGCGTCGGGAACGGCCTCGAGCGCGTCGGCCTCCGCCGGCGGACGCGCAACGGTGTTGAGCTGCACACGGTCGGGGCGAATCCGCCTCACGATGGAGGCGATGTCCCTGACACGGTCCGGTTGGTCCGTGATGCCTCGCAGGATGAACACCTCGAGCCAGATCTTCCCGCGGAAGCCCTCGGCGAAGGTGGCGAGGCCCTCCACCATCGCAGCGAAACCGATGCCGGGGTGGGGGCGATTCACGCGCTCAAAGGTGGACGCGTCGCCGGCGTCGAGCGAAGGCATCACCAGATCGGCCTGCGCGAGACTCGCTCGGACCTCGGGCGACCAAAGCATGGAGCCGTTCGTCAGAACGGCCACCGGAACGCTCGTCATCGTCTTGATCGCGTCGATGAGTTCTCCGATCCGAGCGTGCAGCGTCGGCTCGCCGGAACCCGCCAAGCCGATGTAGTCCGGAGCGGGTTCGCAAGGCAGCCTCTGGGTGAGTTCCTCGAGCACCGCGTCCAGAGGAACGTACTCCCGCAGTTCGATGGTCTTGTTCGTCGTGCGGCCAAGCTGGCAGTAGATGCAGTCATAGGAGCATGTCTTGAACGGCACGAGATCGATCCCGAGCGAACGGCCCAGTCGCCGTGAAGGCACCGGGCCATACACGGATCGTGGAGTGCGCGTGGTCATCCAGAACCGTCCTCTCCGAGCACTGGGCTGCGAGGACCGCTAGTACATGTCATTTACATATAGTTGCGCTCCAAGCCCCTTTTTGACAAGGGCTGGTGAGGGGGTTAGCTCGAGCCGGCGCGGGCTTGATCGGCTTGCTGGGCCTGACACTGCCCGACGAACCGGAGCATCTCGTGCGCTCGACGCTCCAGCACGGCGGCCCAGTCCATCAGGTGGTCCCTGCCGACCTGTGTGATCTCATAGACATGGCGGCTCGGCCCTCCGTCGCCCGGCTCCCACGACGAGGTGACGCAGCCGGCCTCCTCGAGCCGCTTCAGGGTCCGGTAGACGACCCCCGGGTCGATCTCCGAGTCCGTCATCGACTCCTCGCGGGCCTGGGCCAGAATCTCGTAGCCGTACCGCGCCTTGCCGCCCGCCAGCAAGCAGAGAATCGTGGGCTCGACCCAACGCGACAGACGCCCGAGCGAACAGGAGCACGGGCCGAACTGGGCGCCATGTCGGCGGCACTCTCCTCGCGGCATCTCGAATCCCTCCATGCGGCTGTACGCACCATATACTCGGCCCCGGTGCGTGTCAAACAGGGAGCGATCGCCCGTACAGGGAGCAACCGACGGGACGGTGCGCCGTTCGCGGCCTGGGTCGCGGACCGCTTCTCTTCCGTGGCATGGATGGCGCCTCCGGCGATGGTCTCCACCTCGCCGCCGACCTCAGTCGCCGTCTTGGTGGCCTCGGCGACCACCTCGTCACCGCCGACCGGCCCACCCTGCGCGGCGCAAGCACTCAGCTTGAGCGCCGCCACCATGGCCACACCAACGGGCGCGCCCATTCGAGCGCTACGAGCACCGGCCACCATGGCGCCCTCCCTTGGGTCCGGCGTCCGAACCCGGCCGGCGGCTCCGCAGCCTCCTTGTGAGGCCGCGACCACCTGGGCTACCGAACGCCAGGCAGGCACGACGGACAGGGAGCCGTGGTTGTTCATAGGAGGGACCGGGCCTGCGTCTCGGACCTTCCCGCGGCGCGCACCACGGCCAGCGCCCGAACCGTGACCCACTCGTTCATCCTCTTGCGGCCGACGGGGCCCAGTCAGCGCGCGACATGTTGGTGTAACACCCGGCCTCCGGACTGGAGCACCTTGTCGTAGCGCGCCTCCGGCCCGGCAGTCCCCCGCCCTACCCCCCGCGGCCGGACCCTCCCGGCCGCGGGGCGGTCTCGCACTACTCCACGGTCACGGCAACGGCCACGCCGGCGGCGTCGGTGGGCATCGGGACGTCCGGCAGGCGAGACCAAACCCCGCC